>CAIXRL010000342.1 GCA_903921835.1 Candidatus Eiseniibacteriota bacterium
GAGGTCTCCGGGAAACTCCAGCCGTGCCGCTCGCGCCACGCCAGCCACTTCGCCATCTGCTCGGGGTTCGCTCGTCGCATGCCACGCACTCTGACGGACAGCACGACCCGGCGGAAGAGTGGGCGTCAGACGACGGATACGGATCGTTCAGGTGCGGCGGACCCGCGCCGATGGTATGTTCGGTGGACTATCGTGTGATTCCGGCAGTGGGTAGATGTCGCGCAGATCGCGCTCGCACGGCCGCGGGCTCGCAGGAGACCTCCGGGCCACGTGCCCGTCACCGAGGGGAGAGCCTCATGAAGCGCATAGCGTTCGCCTTCGCACTGTGCCTGAGCCTGCTGCCGGGGCTGGCCGGCGCGCAGACATTCAATGCCCGCCGGATGGCCATGGGCGGCGCCATCCTGGGCGGCCGGCAGGGCGGCGAGGGCGCCAACGTCGCCTATCGCGCCTTGCCCAAGCCCGCGAGCAATCGCACGATCTCGCTGCCGATCGGGCTCATCCCCGTGCTCAGCAACCCGCCGTCGTTCGACTCGAACAAGCCGGATTTCAACGTCTTCAAGATCGTGAACCTGGTCGCCAACCCGCCCTGGAACCTGGCGCTCGGCGAACCCACGGCACCCTCGAGCGACATCAAGCTCGACATCTCGAACAACTCGCTCAGCATGGACCTCGGCGATCTCGGCCGCGTCTTTCCGCAGGGTCATGTGCGCGCCTACGCCGCGACCAATGCGCCGACGATGGGCCTCACGATTCACAAGGTCTTTGTTGCGCTGGCGCCGCTCGTCGAGGTCGACAACGACCTGAACCTGGATGATGCACTGAGCGGCGTGCTGCGCGACGGTGCGACGCTCCTGCCGAACTCGACCTATACCCTCCACGATCACGGTCGCGCCCAGGCCGCGGTCGCGTTGCACGTCGGCATGGCGCAGCCGGTGTGGACGGACGGCGATCGCCAGCATCCGTCCTCGACGCTCTACGGCGGCGCGCGTGTCAAGTTGATCCGCGGCCTCGCGTACGGCGAGGCGTACAACGACGCGTCCTTCACCACGGCCGACCCGCTGCTGAGCTCGAAGATCGACCTGAAGTACACGGGGCACTACCTCGACGCGGGTCCCGGCGACGGTGGCATGGGCTACGGCCTGGACGCCGGCGCGGTGTGGGTGCGCGGTCAACTCGAGCTCGGCCTCGGCGTGGACGACATCGGCACCAGCATTGGCTGGAACGTGCGCGAGAAGGACGCCGTGCTCAACCCGGACACGGGCAACATCGACGAGACGACGCTGACCGGGCGCGCTGCGTTCACGAGCCACGTGCCTGCTGTCGCGGTCTGCAATGTCGCCTGGAACGACCCGCGCTGGATGGCGGTGGCGGACATGCACCACACGATGCTCGCCACCACCGTGCACGCCGGCTACGAGCACCATGTCGGGTCGTCGGTCGCCCTGCGTGCGGGCGGTGGCCTGGACGGCAGCCAGCGCGTGCAACTCTCGGGCGGCATCGGCTACGCGTTCGGGCGCATCGGCATCGACCTCGCCATCGCCACCAACAACCGCAACCTCGAGGGCCAGCGCCTCGCAGAACTCGGCCTGGGTCTCGAGTTGCTTCACTAGGGGAACGCGCCATGCGCTTTCGGATCATGATTCTCGCCGCCGTCGCGGCTGTGGTCGCGCTCGCCGGCTGCGGCAACCGCACGCTCTATCTCGGCGTGGACGCCCTGAGCTTCACGGACGCCACCAAACTCACCAAGGTCATCGGCCCCTATCCCGCGTTGCCCCACCCGGACACCATCTCGACGGGGGAGCAGCCCCTGTTCTCCGAAAACGTCAACCTGGTGGGAGGGACGCAGCAGGTCGTGGACGTGCAGGCGGTGACCATCACCTTCACCGCCGACTTCGACGACCAGTACGGCTCCGGTGACGACACGCTGCGCGTCTACATGAGCGACAAGCAGACCGAGCCGATGAGCACCCTTCCGGTGGTTCAGGTCCCGATCACGCTGATCTCCGGCCAGCACTCGCCGGTGCACGCGGTGATCTCGGGCGATGCGCGCGTCAACGAGCTGTTCACCCAGGACCAGATCCGGGTCGCGGTCACGACCGCGCTTGGGGTTCCTCCCAACCAGGGGCTCAGCGGCACCATCAAGGTGACCCAGCTGCGGGCCGACGTGGTCGCGAAGCACCATCGCTCACTCTGATCCTCCCGTTCCCGCAGGACCACCGCGTCCGGGCCTGCAGCCATGCCGGATGCACCCAGCAGACGGGGCGCCCGCACGTCGCGGGCGCCCCGGTGTCGTGATGAACCCGGGCGCCGCGGCAGCACGCCCGCCGCGGATCGCCGCCGCACGTGCTCACCGCGCGTGGGTTGCCGTCCGGGCAAGGTAAGGGCGACGGTGCGAAATCGGTCCCCGAAGCCTGGTCCTGCCGGTTGACAAGCCCCGCGTGGGCGGCAACCATCCCCGTGACTGGTCCGCAGCGGGAGGCGACGCCCGACGTCGCAGGGACGCAAGGAGGCTGCCACGCAACCCTTCTGGATCGCGGCCATTTGTGGCCTCGTCGTGCAGGCGTACAAGGGTTTTTCGGCCTTCTTCGATACCGGCCGCTGGAACCTGCGCCGCTTCGTCGAGACGGGCGGAATGCCCAGCTCGCATTCGGCCTCCGTGGCCGCGCTGAGCACCGCCGTTGGGTTGCAGGAGGGCTTTGGTTCGGCCCTGTTCGGAGTGACGCTGTACTTCAGCCTCGTCGTCATGTACGACGCCGCCGGCCTGCGCCGAGCGGCGGGCAAGCACGCGGCCGTGCTGAACCGTCTGATCGAGCGCCATTTCAGGCAGCCGCAGGACGATACGCAGCGCCTCATGGAGCTGCTCGGACACACGCCTTTCGAAGTGCTCGTTGGCGGCCTGCTCGGCGTCCTCAGCGCACTGTTATGGAACCGGATCCATCCCCTATGAGCCTGCTCGAACGCATCCAGTCGCCCGCCGACGTCAAGACGCTCACGCGCCCGGAGATCGACGTGCTGGCCGCCGAGATGCGCCACGTCATCATCCAGACGGTGGCGCGCAACGCCGGCCACCTGGCGCCCAACCTGGGCGTCGTCGAGCTGACGCTGGCGCTGCACCGCGTGTTCGACTCGCCGACGGACAAGATCGTCTGGGACGTCGGGCACCAGTCGTATCCGCACAAGCTGCTCACCGGCCGCGCGGACGTCTTTGATACGCTGCGCCAGCTGGGAGGCATCGCGGGCTACCCGCGCCGCGCCGAGAGCGTGCACGACCACTTCGGCACCAGCCACGGCAGCACTTCCATCTCGGCGGCGCTGGGCTTTGCCGCCGCCCGCGACCTGCGCGGCGAGAAGCACCACGTCATCGCGGTGATCGGCGACGGCGCGCTCACGGGCGGCATGGCGTTCGAGGGGCTCAACAACGCCGGCGAGCTCGGGCGGCCGCTCATCGTGATCCTGAACGACAATGAAATGAGCATTTCGCCCAACATCGGCGCGATCCACCGCTACCTGACCAAGCTCACCACGAGCCGCATCTACCGCCGGTTCGAGAGCGACGTGTGGGATCTGCTCGGCCGCATGCCGAAGGGAGCGAAGGCGAGGGAGGGCGCGCGCCGCCTCAAGGAGGGCCTGCAGAACCTGATCCTGCCGGGCATCCTGTTCGAGGAGTTCGGGCTGAAGTACTTCGGTCCCATCGACGGTCACGACTACGACGGACTCGTGGACACGCTGTCCGACCTCAAGCGCTTCGAGGAGCCCGTGCTGCTCCACGTGGTGACCCGGAAGGGGAAGGGCTACCTGCCGGCCGAGGGCAACGCGACCGCGTTCCACGGCGTCGGCGTGTTCGATCCGGAGTCGGGCATCGCCAGCAAGGGCTCGCGCAGGACCTATACGCAGGTCTTCGGCGAGACGGCGCTTCTCATTGGCGAGCGCCTGCCGCACGCGGTCGCGGTCACGGCCGCGATGACCGACAACACCGGCCTCGCCCAGTTCGCGAAGCGCTTTCCCGAGCGCTTCTTCGACGTCGGCATGGCCGAGGAGCACGCGGTCACGTTCTCGGCAGGCCTCGCCGCCGAGGGACTGCTGCCGCTCACCACGATCTACTCGACGTTTCTCCAGCGCGGCTTCGACCAGATCCTCCACGACGCCGCGCTGCAGGACCTGCGCATCGTGCTGTGCGTCGACCGCGCAGGCCTGGTGGGCGAGGACGGCGCGCCGCAGCACGGCTGCTTCGACGTGGGCTACCTGCGCATGATCCCCGGCGTCGTGGTGATGCAGCCGCGCAACGGCGAGGAACTGCGCGACATGCTGTGGACGGCGGCGCACTGGCAGGGCACGCGGCCCATCGCCGTGCGCTATCCGCGCGCCCCGATTCCCGAGGACTCGCTGCCCGAGCGCGAGCTGCGCATCCTCGAGATCGGCGTTTCCGAGCAGCTGCGCGCCGGCGGCGACGTGGCCATCTTCGCGCTCGGCACCATGGTCGAGCCCGCGCTCGAGGCGGCTGAGATGCTCGCGGTCGAGGGTTTCTCCGCCACGGTCGTCAACGCGCGTTTCGCCGCGCCCGTGGACGAGCGCGCGGTGGCGGGCCTCGCGCTCAGCGTCGGCCGCATCATCACGATCGAGGAGAACGTTCCGATGGGCGGCTTCGGCAGCGCCATCAGCGAATCCCTGGACCGCCAGGGCCTCGCGCACGTGCCGCTGCACCGCATCGCCCTGCCGACGGGTTTCGTGCTGCACGGCAAGCGCGACGAACTGCTGCGCGACGTGGGCCTGGACGCCGAGGGCATCTTCCGCAACGCTCTCACCTGGCTGCGCGCGCACCAGCGCCAGTTCTCGTGAGCCCGCAGATCCGGCGCATCGCGCTCGTCGGGCACTCCGGCCGCCCGGAAGTGCGGCGCGAGGTCGTGCGCCTGGTGAAGCGGCTGCGCCGCAGTCGCGTGGACGCGCGCGTCGAAGCCGGGCTGGCGGACGCGGTGGGACTCGCTGGCGAAGCGCTGCCGAAGCTCGCGCGCTGGTGCCAGCTCATGATCTCGCTGGGCGGCGACGGCACCGTGCTGGTCGCGGGCCGCTCGCTCGCGGGCAGGAGCGCGGCGCTGCTGCCGATCAACTTTGGAGGGCTTGGGTTCCTGGCGGCGGCCGAGGCGTCCGAGACCGACGCCGCGCTCGCCGCGGTGCTCGCCGGGCGCTGGCCCGTCACCGCTCGCGCTGGCGTCGAGGCGCGCGTGCGCCGCGCCGGAGGGACGCGCTGGGGCGCGCGCAGCTTTGCGCTCAACGACGTCGTCGTGCGCAGCGGCATGAACCTGTCCGCGGTGCACCTGCAGGTCGCTGCGCTGGGACGCGACCTCGGCCATTTGGTGGCCGACGGCCTGATCGCCGCGAGCGCCTCCGGCTCCACCGCCTACGCGCTCTCGGCGGGCGGACCCATTCTGGCGCCCGACGTCCATGCCATGGTGGTCACTCCCGCCTGCGCCCACACCCTGGGGAGCAGGGCGCTGGTGCTCGGTCCCGGTGCGACGCTGGGCGCGCGCCTGCTCAGTCCCGGGCCGGCCGTGGTGATGCTCGACGGCCAGTCGCCCATCACGCTCCAGTGCGGAGACGAGGTCGAGATGCGGCTCGCGCGCTGGGTGGTGCGCGTGCACGAGAACCCGGACCGTCCGTTCCTGCACAAGCTCCAGGACAAGCTGGGCTGGCAGGGGAGCGAGCGCAGGAGCATGTAGCCCCGGGGCTGTCGCCGCCGCGCCTGCATCAGGACGTGCCGCCGCGGCCCGCCTGCGGCCGCGGCTGGCCATCGTGCCCGGGCGTGGGTACTGTGCGCCCCACGCGCACCCGATCCACCGTCCCCGGGGAAGCTCAAGCCATGCTCGAACGCCTGACCGTCCGCGACCTCGCGCTCGTCGAGCACGCCGAGATCGAGCTGGGCCGCGGACTGCACGTCGTGACCGGCGAGACCGGTGCGGGCAAGTCCATGATCGTCGACTCGCTCGGCCTGCTCGTGGGGGCGCGCGCCGACGCCGACGTTGTGCGCGAGGGCGCGAAGTCCGCCTCGGTGCAGGGCGAGTTCCGCCTCGCCGCCGCCGTCGCCCGTCGGGTGGGCGCGTTGCTGGAGGAGTGGGGGATCGCCTTCGACGGCGAGACGCTCATCGTGCGCCGCGAGGTCTCGGCCGAGGGCCGCAGCCGCGCGCTGGTCAACGACGCCAGCGTCACCGTCGCCTCGCTGCGCCGCCTGGGCGAGACGCTGCTCGACCTGCACGGCCAGCACGAGCACCAGAGCCTGCTGCGCGAGGGCGCGGCGCTCGCGACGCTCGACCGGCTCGCAGGCCTCGACGCCGAGCGCGCCGCGTACGGCGACGCGCTCGCCGCGCTGCGCGAGGCCGAGGGCGACCTGGGGCGGCTGCGCGAGTCGCTCGCGACGTTCGCCGAGCGGCGCGACTACCTCGCCTCGGCGGCCTGCGAACTGGACGAGGCACGCCTGGCCGAGGGCGAGGAGGAGACGCTGGCCACCGACGCGGCGCGCCTGGCGCACGCGGACCGGCTGCGCGAACTGGCCAGCGGCGCGCTGGAGCGGCTCTCCGAGGGCGAGGGCGCGGCGAGCGCATCGCTCGGGGCGGCGCGGCACGCGCTCGAGCAGGCGGCGGCGCTGGACGCCAGCCTCGAGGAGGTGCTCGGCCCGGTCCAGGAAGCGGCCATCGCCGCCGAGGATGCCGCCCGTTCGCTCGCGCACTACCTGGACCAGCTGGAGGCCGACCCGGCCGCGCTGGAGGCCGTGGAGGCCCGGAGGGACCTGTACGCGCGGCTGGTGCGCAAGTACCGCCGCCCGGTCGCCGAGCTGCTGCGCTGGCGCGAGGAGCTGGGGGCCGAGCTCAGCGAGGGCGAGGACGCCGACGGCGCCCTGGAGCGCGCCACGGCCCGGCTCGTCGACGCCGAGCGCACCTGCCTGGCGCGCGGCCGGGCCCTGACGCGCGGGCGCAAGGCGGGGGCCCGCGAGTGGTCCGCGGCGCTGACGCGCGAGCTGGCCCCGCTGGGCTTCCCGCACGCCGCCATCGCGTTCGAGGTGCTGCCGGGTGCCGGGGACCGCCCGGGGCCGCACGGGCTGGACGAGGTGCTGCTCCAGTTCACCCCGAACCCCGGCGAACCCGGCCGGCCGCTGCAGAAGATCGCGTCGGGAGGGGAGCTGTCCCGGGTCATGCTGGCCCTCAAGTGCGCCCTGCAAACCCGTGATCGCGTTGACCTTCTGGTATTCGACGAAGTAGATTCAGGAATCGGCGGTGCCGTTGCACAGGCCGTCGGAGAGCGACTCCGGCGCCTGGCCGAGCACCGCCAGGTCATTTGCGTCACCCACCTGCCCATGATTGCCGCGTTGGGGAGCCGTCACTTCGCCGTGTCCAAGAGCGTCGCGAGCGGCCGCACCCGTGCACGGGTCGCGGTACTCGAGGAGCGGGACCGGGTCGAAGAGCTGGCCCGCATGCTGGCGGGCGAGCGGGTGACGGA
>CAIXRL010000343.1 GCA_903921835.1 Candidatus Eiseniibacteriota bacterium
GAGAGTGCGAGATGTGTGTCAGCCGCAAGAAGATCGGCCGGCCGGACCCACCTTCGGTGGGTACCCCGGAACCGTGTTGTCCACACGATGAGGACAGCGGCCGGTCGAGCTTCGGGGTACCCACCGAAGGTGGGTCCGGATGACGCGCAGATCGCACTCGCAGGCGGCGGGCTCGTGAACGATCCGGGCTAGTCGCGCCCCAGAACGATGCTGCCAGCCGCTCCCAGCCACCCACCCCCGCGAAATCGACCAGACGCATGACGCCCCTCATCTACGAGGGGATCCGGTGATGACCGGCCTGATGCCGGCGGGTGAAGGGTTCCATGCCGGTTCGAGGGGCGCCAGCCTGCTCCTCTCCGGCCACGAGTTGGCAGGCCAGAGACCTCGCGTCCACGAAGGCCGCGGCGCGGAACGACACTGGGTGAGCGTGGCGATTCGGAGCGCGAGGTTCCCGGGACCGGCGCCACCGCGCATGGGGCAGCGACTCGCAGTATCCTCGGAACTTGTCGCCCTGCCCCTCGGTGCAACCGGAGCCCGCGCCCTCCATGTCCGCTCACGCTCACGATCCCGAAACCACGATCCGGCGCCTGCGCTGTCAGCTGCGCATCCAGCACCTGCTTGCAGAACGAATGCAGCTCGAGGACCTGGGGCCGCGCATCATCCGCGAGATTTGTGAGTCCATCGATTGGGATGCCGGCGGGCTGTGGCTGACGAGTCCCGACCATCCGGAGCTCGAGTGCCACTCGTGGTGGATGGCGGAGGACGCCGGGCTCGCGGAGTTCAGGGACGATTCGCTGGGCCGCCGGTTCGTCCGGGGTGAGGAACTGCCCGGACGCGTCTGGGCTTCGGGGCGCCCGGGCTGGCTTGTCGATGCCCCCAGGGATCCCGGTTTCCTGCGCGCCGCAAGCGCCGTGCGCTGCGGACTCTCCACCGGCCTTGCATTTCCGATCGTGATCGGCGACATCGTGCTCGGCGTGGTCGAGATCTTCGCCCGCGAGCGGCGCGAGCAGGATGCGGACCTCCTCGAGATTGTCGAGGGCATCGGCGGCCAACTTGGCCAGTTCATCGACGGTGTCCAGTTCCAGCAGTCCCTGCAGGAGCTGGCGGATCGGCGGCGAACGCTCATGCGGCTCGCGGAGGGCATGCGCGCCACGCTCTCGCCCGCGGACATCACCCGGCTCCTCGCGGACGGCCTGCAGCACCTCCTGCGCTACACGGCCCTCGCGCTCTACGTACAGGACGGAACGAAGCTGACCCCCCAGGTCGTGCGCGGCGAGGACTGGATCTCGGATTCCCTCGACGACTGGGTGATCCCCGCCGACGAGGGAATCGCCGGCTGGATCCTCCGCGGCGGCGGGGCCGTGCTCATCAACCACGCGGAATCCGACCCTCGCTCGCGCTACCCCGACGGCACTGCTCCGCCGCTCGAACACCTGATGGCCTACCCCCTCCTGCGCGACGGCGCCGTCACCGGCGTCATCCTCATCAACCGTCTCGCGGAGCCCGGGTTCACCCCGCACGAGTTCGACCTCGCCGACTCGCTGATCAGCACGGCCTCGCAGGCGCTCGAGTACTCGCATCTCCTCCGCCAGGTGGGCGACGAGGAGGCACGCAAGTCGGCGATCCTCGACGCGGCGCTCGACTGCATCATCGTCACCGACGACGACTATCGCATTCTCGATTTCAATCGCGCCGCGGAGGCGGCATTCGGGTTCAAGGCCTCCGACATCATCGGGAAGGACCTGACCGAGACGATCATCCCCCCGCGCTACCGGGAGGCGAAGGCGGCCGGGATGCGGCGCTACCGCGACACCGGCGAGTCGCATGTGCTCGGACGACGCCTCGAGATGGCCGCGCTTCGCGCCGACGGTTCTGAGTTCCCGATCGAGATCAGCATTCAGCGAACGCAGATTGGAGATCGCATTCTGTTCACGGCCAACCTGCGCGACATCAGCGAACGCCGCCAGGCCGAGGAGGAACTGGTGCGTTCGCGCGACGTCGCCGAGCGGTCCCTGGAGGCGCGCAACGAGTTCTTCGCGCGCATGAGCCACGAGATCCGCACGCCCATGAACGGCGTGGTCGGGATCACGCGCCTGCTCTTTGCGCGACCGCTCGACGACGAGGCGCGCGACCTGGCCCGGCACCTTCTGCGCTCGTCCGAGCACCTGCTGTCCATCGTGAACGACATCCTCGACCTTGCCTCGATCGATGCCGGCCGCTTGGTGCTGCAGAACGGGCCCGTTCACGTGCGCCAGCTGATCGATGACGTGATTGCGACGGCGCGCCCGGAGTCCGACCTGAAGGGGCTGTCCCTCGTCGCGCGCGTCGAGCCGGGCATTCCCGAGAACGTCCTGTGCGACGCCGTGCGGCTGCGGCAGATCCTGCTCAACCTGATCTCGAACGCGGTCAAGTTCACCGAGCACGGCGAGGTTTCGCTCGAGTGCCGGCGCCAGCCCACCGGGAGCGGCGCACCGCGATGGTGCCTGGAGGTGCGGGACAGCGGGCGCGGGATCACGCCGGAGCGCCAGGGCCAGCTGTTCGCCGACCACGGGAGCGTGCCCCGCGATCCCAGCGGCCCGGCAGGTGCCGGGCTCGGGTTCCAGATCGTCCGCCGCATCGTCGTCGCGATGGATGGCACGGTGGAACTCACAAGCGTCGTGGGCCAGGGCACGCGCATCACGATCACCCTGCCCTGTGTCGAGGCGCCGGGCTCTCCGGCGAGCAGCCCGGAGATCCGGCCCGGGCTCGAGGTGGAGCCGCTCGTGGGGCTGCGGTTGCTCGTGGTCGAGGACAACCCGATCAACCAGGTCGTGGCTCAGAAGACACTCGAGAGTTGGGGGGCGGTGGTCGAACTGGCGGACCGCGGCAGCATCGCGCTGGCATGCCTCGAGAGCGGACCGATCGACGTCGTGCTGATGGACATCCAGCTCGAGGGCGAGGACGGCTTCGCCGTGACCCGCAGGATTCGCGCTCACGGGCTTCAGCGCATCGCCAGGGTGCCCATCATCGCCATGACGGCCTCCGTGCTGCATGGCTCGCGGGGTCGTTGCCTCGAGGCCGGGATGGACGACTTCGTGATGAAGCCCTTCGACCCGGAGGACCTGAAGCGCAAGGTGGCCCGGGCGGCGGGGCGGGCGATGCCCAGCACGGGCTCGATGCGCAATCCACTCATGCGGCCCGCCGACTCGCGCGCCGAGCGCGTGATCCGGCCCGGGCCCACCGCGGACATCCGCTACCTGCGCGAGGCCGCCCGCGGCGACGAGCGCCTGTTGCTGCAGACGCTGAACGTGTTCATCAAGATCCTGCCGGAACGGCTCGCCCGCCTGCGCGAGAGGGTGGTGCTGGGCGACCACACCGGGACCGCGCAAGCCGCCCACAGCCTTCGCCCCTCGCTGCAGATGGTGGGGCTCGCCGTGCTCGGGGCCGAAACCGGACGGCTCGAGGAGCCCGGGCTGAACGCGCTCGGCGTGGCCGCCGCACGCGAGATCGCGGAGCGCATCGAGGGCGAAGGCCGCAGGGCGCTGCTGGAACTGCACAGGATCGCGGAGGAGCTGGAGCGGTCCCTGCGGGCCGGGCGGGTCGAACCCGCAGCCCAGGCGCCGCGGACGGACCCGGCGTCAGGAGGCGCCGGGGGCGCGGAGTAGACCGAGCTGGGCGAGCTTGCGGTACAGCGTCGCGCGGCCGAGTCCCAGCCGCCGCGCCACCAGCGAGACATTGCCGTCGAGAACGCGGAGGGCGTTCTCGATGGCGCGGCGCTCGAGTTCGGCGATGGGCAGGATCCCATCGGGCAAGTCCCCGCCGGCGGGCGCGGCTTCCCCGCTGGCGGGCCGTTCGTTCGCGGCGGGCTGCGGTTCCAGCCCCATGCTGCGCAGAACCAGCCTGGGCGGGAGCGCGTCCACCGTGATGGGCCTGCCGCGCGCCACGACGATGGCGCGCTGGATCACGTTCTCCAGCTCGCGCACGTTGCCGGGCCAGTCGTACCGGCACAGCACGTCGAGGGCGTCGCGTTCCAGCGCGGGAGCCTCCGCCCCCGCGCGCTGGTGCTTGCGCAGGAAGTGGCCGGCGAGCAGCGGGATGTCCTCCTCGCGCTCCCGAAGCGGCGGCAGCTCGATCGGGAAGACCATGATGCGGTAGTAGAGGTCCTCGCGGAACCGTCCGTCCCGGACCCGCTGCTCGAGATCACAGTGCGTGGCGGAGATGATGCGCACGTCCACGGAGATGGGCTTCGCGCCCCCGACGCGCTCCACGCTGGACTCCTGAATGACGCGCAGCAGCCGCGTCTGCGTCGAAGGACTGAGTTCGCCGATCTCGTCCAGGAACAGCGTGCCGCCGCTGGCCTGCTCGAAGCGTCCGCGATGCGTCGTCACCGCTCCCGTGAACGCGCCCTTCTCGTGCCCGAAGAGCTCGCTCTCCTGGAGGCTCTCGGGAATCGCGCCGCAGTTGAGGGCGACGAACGGACCCTCGCGACGGATGCCGTGGTAGTGGATCGCGCGGGCGACCAGCTCCTTGCCCGTGCCGCTCTGTCCCGAGATGAAGACGGAGATGGGCGCCTCGAGCACCTGCTGGATCTGGTCGAAGACCGTCCGCAGCCGGGGCGACCTGCCGATGATCTCGTCGAACGGAAAGTGGTCCTCGACCTCGCGCTGCAACCGGTCCGCGCGGTCCTGCAGGTCGGACTGGCGCATCGCCGAGTTGAGGGAATACAGCAGGTGCTCCTGATCCACGGGCTTCACGAAGTAGTCGAACGGCTTGAGCTTCATGATGCCGATGGCGCGCTGCACGCTCTCCTGCGTGGAAATCACGATGACCGGCAGCTGCGGCCGGCGCTTGCGGACCTCGAGCATGACCTGCTCGCCGCCCATGTCCGGCAGCATGAGGTCCAGGCAGAGCACGCGGGGCGAAGCCCCCGGGAGCGCGTCGAGCATCTCCCGCCCGGTCTGGAAGCAGTGGACGGTGAAGCCGGCGCTCTCGAGGATGGCTCGCATCACCTCTGTGATGATCGCGTCGTCGTCGAGGACGAACACTTCGGGAGCCGGCCCCGTGCGCTGCGCCCCGCTCGTCGTGTTGGGTTCCATGACTTGGGAGTATCCCGCAGCGGACAGGTCGAGGCAATTGTGCACGTCGCTGCCAGTGCGCTATTCCGGGGCTTCGGGAATGCGCGTGCACCGCATGTGTCGTATCCGTCGTCTGACGCCCACTCTTCCGCCGGGTCGTGCTGTCCGTCAGAGTGCGTGGCATGCGACGAGCGAACCCCGAGCAGATGGCGAAGTGGCTGGCGTGGCGCGAGCGGCACGGCTGGAGTTTCCCGGAGACCTC
>CAIXRL010000344.1 GCA_903921835.1 Candidatus Eiseniibacteriota bacterium
CATCGTCGTGGACTGCGCCGCCCTGCACGAGAACCTGCTGCAGAGCGAGCTGTTCGGGCACGAGAAGGGCGCCTACACCGGCGCGGCGTCGCTCAAGCACGGCCTGTTCGAGGTCGCGAACCACGGCACGCTGTTCCTGGACGAAATCGCCGAGCTCACGCCGGGACTTCAGGTCCGCCTGCTGCGCGTGCTGCAGAACCACACGTTCCGGCGCCTGGGCGGCAACTCGGACCTGACCGTGGACGTGCGCGTGATCGCGGCGACCAACCGCTCGCTCGAGTCGATGATCAAGGACGGCTCGTTCCGCGAGGACCTCTTCTTCCGCCTCAACGTGGTGCCCCTGCACATCCCGCCCCTGCGCCAGCGCCGCGACGACATCCCCGCGCTCGTCGAGCACTTCTGCCACACGTCGTCCGTGGCGCCGCGCCGCGGCACGCGCGTTTCGCCCGAGGCCATGGAGGTGCTCAAGCGCTATTCCTGGCCCGGGAACGTCCGCGAGCTCGAGAACGTCATCGAGCGCGCGCTCATCCTGTGCGACGACGGGGCGATCCGCCCCGAGCACCTGCCCATGGGCCTGCGCATGGCGCCCGCGTTCGAGCCCGAGCCGGGCGCCGGAGAGTGGCCGACCATCGAGGAGCTGGAGATGCGCTACATCCGTCGCGTGCTCGAGCACTGCAAGGGGCACCGGCAGAACGCCGCGCGCATGCTCGGAATCAGCGAACGCAATCTCTATCGCAAGCTCAAGGAACTCGAACGGCCCGCGAACACTCCAACGGAAACCTGACAGCCCGACAGAAGGGCTGTCACTCTGACACCGGAAGACCAACGGGGACCGTCACCTACGATGGTCCCCGTTGTCATTTGCTCGCATTTCCCGGGCAGATGTGGCGGCGTCCGCATGAACCGGGGTCCGGCCCGCCTCTTGCGTTCGTTCTCCCCTTGAGCGGTAACCGATCCCTGCACATTGGGGCGGCCCAGCCGGTGATTTCCCTGGTGCTGGTGTCCGCGGCGGTTGCCGCAATGTTTCCGCCGGGATCCTCCGGGATTCCGTTTTTCGGCGCGGCGCTCACGTGCACGCGCGGAAAGTGACGCCCCAACCGTTGCTTCCGCTGCGGGGAGGATGGACCGTGACGCCGCGCCTTTTCTTTGCCCGACGGAGCCATGGAGCGCACGGCCCACGATCCTGAGGGGGGCTCCGGGAAGCGCGGGAACCCCTCGCAGCGAGCCCGGCGTCGCCGCGTGGCGGCCGCAAAGATCGCGCGCTCGACGCGCGTTCTCGTCTGCGAGTGCGACCCGGCCGCGCCGCGGCCGGTCGGCGACGAGGTTCGCGACCTGGGCTACGAGGTCGTGGCGTTGCACTCGCTCGCGGATTCCCTGCGCGAGGCGACCGTGACACCCTTCGACGCCATCGTCGCATCGGTGCCCACGCTCACGAACGAGAAGCTGAGCCTGCTCCAGCTGCTGCGGCGCGCCACCCCGCAGGTGCCGCTCGTGATCGTCACATCGGACGGCTCGCTCACCATGCGCACGCGCTGCCAGCCGATGCGCCCGTACTACTTCGCCGTCCGCCCCCTGGCCGACGACGAACTGCGGGACGCGTTGCGCGGCGCCCTGGCGCGAGGCGACTCGCGCCGCTGAGCCGCCGGGCGCGACCCGCGCCCGGACTCACGCCCGGCCTCGCACGCCCGGCCTCGCGCGTCGCGTCCCCTCGCGGATTCCGCTATCGTGCCGCGCATGACCACTGCCGACCGCGACGCGTTCGAGAAACTCCTGGGTGTCTGCCGCAAGCTGCGCGGCCCCGATGGCTGTCCGTGGGATCGCGCGCAGACGCTCGAGACCATGACCCCCTACCTCATCGAGGAAGCGGTCGAAAGCGTCGAGGCGATCGCCTCGGGCGACGCCGACCACGCGGCCGAGGAGTTGGGCGACCTGGGCTTCCTCGTGATCTTCTGTCTCGAATTGCTCCGTGAGCGCCACGGCATCGGCGTTGCGGCTGCGCTCGACCGCGCCGCGGAGAAGCTCATGCGCCGCCATCCGCACGTCTACGGCGACGCGGTGGTTTCGGACGGCCAGCGCGCCTACCAGCAGTGGCAGGAGATCAAGAAGACCGAGAAGGGCGCGGGCGCCGCGAAGTCGTCCCTGCTGGGCGAGCAGCCACGCAGCCTGCCCGCGCTGGTCGCGGCCTATCGGCTGCAGGAGAAGGCCGCAGCGGTCGGCTTCGACTGGCCGTCGCTCGACGGCACGCTCGCGAAGATCCACGAGGAGACCGGCGAAATCGTGCACGCACTCGCCGGGACGGGCGGCGACTCCAGCCCCGAGGTCGCGGGCGAGATCGGCGACCTACTGTTCGCGGTGGTCAACCTCGCGCGCAAGCTGCGCATCGACCCCGAGCGCGAACTGCGCTCGACGTCGCACCGCTTCCGCGACCGCTTCGTGCACATCGAGAGACGCCTGGCCGAGAGCGGCAGGACGCCGTCGCAGTCGAACCTCGAGGAGATGGACACACTCTGGGAGGAGGCCAAGCGCCTCGCCCGTTCGGCGCCGGCCGAGCCGCCGGCGCAGGGAGACACGCCGTGACCGACACCGCCCCGTCGCGCGAAGCCGCGCTCTTTCTCCAGCTCGTCCTCGGCCTGCAACAGGCCTCGATGATCGGGCTCGGCAAGCTGATGAGCCCGATGAGCGGCAAGATCGAGCGCAACCTCGAGTCCGCCAAGAACACCATCGACACGCTGGCCGCCATCGAGTCGCGCACGCGAGGCAACCTCGAGCCCGACGAACAGCGCGTGCTCACGCAGGTCCTCACCGAACTGCGGATGAACTACGTGGACGAGGTGAAGAAGGGCAACTAGCCCGCATTATTCATGAACCGCGAGCCGAGAGTGCGAGATGTGCGCCAGACGCAAGAAGATCGGCCGGCCGGACCCACCTTCGGTGGGTACCCCGGAACCGTGTTGTCCACACGATGAGGACAGCGGCCGGTCGAGCTTCGCAGTACCCACCGAAGGTGGGTCCGGATGACGCGCAGA
>CAIXRL010000345.1 GCA_903921835.1 Candidatus Eiseniibacteriota bacterium
GTCGCGAAGTCGGTCTTCGCCCCGAACCCGCCCGTGCCGTTGCCCAGCAGCACCGACACCGTGTTGGAGCTGTAGTTCGCCACCGCCAGGTCGGGCCGGCCGTCGCCGTTCACGTCCCCAATCGCCACCGAGGCGGGAACTGTCCCGGCGGCGAAGTCGGTCTTCGTCCCGAACCCGCCCGTGCCGTTGCCCAGCAGCACCGACACCGTGTTGGAGATGCTGTTCGCCACCGCCAGGTCGGGCCGGCCGTCGCTGTTCACGTCCCCAATCACCACCGTGGCGGGACTTGTCCCGGTGGCGAAGTCGGTCTTCGCCCCGAACCCGCCCGCGCCGTTGCCCAGCAGCACCGACACCGTGTTGGAGTTGAAGTTCGCCACCACCAGGTCGGGTCGGCCATCGCCGCTCACGTCGCCAATCGCCACCGAGAACGGATGCGTCCCGGTCGCGAAGTCGGTCTTCGCCCCAAACCCGCCCGCGCCGTTGCCCAGCAGCACCGACACCGTGCTGGAGAGGCTGTTCGCCACCGCCAGGTCGGGCCGGCCGTCGCCGTTCACGTCCCCGATCGCCACCGAGCGAGGACTCGTCCCGGTCGCGAAGTCGAGCTTGACGCCGACGGTGAACGTCTGGGCGGCCGCAGGCGTCGCCTGGGAAGCGAGTAGGGTTCCGAGGCAGGCAAGCACTGCCAGCCCAAAGAGGAAACGCGGCGGGATCGCAGCGCACGGCAACCGATGATGATGAAGCGCTCCCATGGTGGACTCCAGTTGTTGTGAGGGCCTCCGCCGCGATCGCGGCCCGCGGACACACTTGCCAACAACACGAACTGAGGATGGGAGTTGATTCTCCCCCGGCGGATCGACGCATGATAGGCTCACGCGTCTCACGCGTGCGACGATTATCACGCGTGCGGTGGCCGCGCAGGCCGGGACTGGTCCGGGCCGCGGGGTGCGGGGAGATGGCCCATGCCGAGGGGGGCTGTGCCCTGAGGATCAGCGTGCGCCAGTTCCGCCGCCTGCGGGCGACTTGCCGGGACGAAGGGGCCCAGGGATCGCGTTGGACACCGGGCACTCCTCCGGGAGGCTCGTGTGGGCGGCGGCTCGAACTGTGGCGCATCGGCCGGGCGCGGACGGTAGCAGAGCGTGCGGGGCGTCAACGGGCGCTTGGATGCGTCGCGCCGTGTTCGGTGGCGGCGCTGGACGTTTCGCCGGGTATGCGCGCCCGGCGCTCCGGCGTGCCCCGTGCTCGCCGGGGGCCCGTCGCTCCGCACCCCGCCCGAGTCCCGTTCCCGCGCTCTCGCCCCGGCTGTGCGCGCGACACGCGCCGCGCACCGGCCGCCTGGCGTCGGCGAGATCGCCGCGAGGCGTGATGCACGGGGTGCGCCTCGTGCTACCTTTCGCCGCCATGAAATCCCATACCGAGTACCTGACGATGAACGTCCCCGCGCGGCGGGGCTTCGTGAACATCACGCGCGAGGTCGCGGCGGCCGTGACCGCGTCGGGCGTGCAGGAGGGGATGGTGCTCGTCAACGCGATGCACATCACCGCGAGCGTGTTCGTCAACGACGAGGAATCCGGGCTGCACCGCGACTACGACGTGTGGCTCGAGAAGTTGGCGCCGCACGCGCCCACGTCGCAGTACCGCCACAACGACACCGGCGAGGACAACGCCGACGCGCACCTCAAGCGCCAGGTGATGGGGCGCGA
>CAIXRL010000346.1 GCA_903921835.1 Candidatus Eiseniibacteriota bacterium
CGGCATGCTTCACTTCCAGCGCGCGGCACTCGACGTGCGCGATTTCTGGCACGAAGCGCCGGCGCGCTTCGGCGAGGCCACGGGCACCAACCTGTTCATCGGACGCGACACGTTCGGCATGCTGGCCCGCCTCGGGCTCACCGAGATCAAGGTGGACTACGTCGTCGTGGACCCGGTGACGTCAAGAGTTGTGTGTCAGGCCCGGAAGGGGGCTGACGAGGCTTTCGGGGTGGATCGGGTTCGGAGTGGCTTTCACTGTTGCCCCAGGATCGACGATCACGCGCACACCTGACTCTCGGGGCGGCCCTGTGCGCCGCCCTGGACGCGTTTCTCGACGAGGACGAGGTTCGGCACACCTTGCTTGTGGTTCTCGTGGGTGAAGACGGCGAACAGTATCCGCTCGACGCTGTCGAGGTTGGCCATGACACCCATTGGTCGCGTGCGGCGGCGGACCTCGCGGAAGCGGCGCTCGATGGCATTGGTGGTGCGCGCGGCCCTGCGCCAGGTCTCGTCGGCGAACACGAAGACGTTCAACAGTTCGTCGATGTCCATCCACAGGCAACGCACGGCGGTGGGGTAACGCCGGCCCCAGCGATCGACGAAGGCGCGAGAGCGGGCGCGCGCCTCGCTGCGGTCGGCAGCGTTGTAGATGCGGTTCAGGCCGCGCTTGACCGCCTCGCGATCGACGAGCTTCACCTTGTCGAGCACGTTGCGCACCTTGTGCGCCCAGCAGCGCTGCACCTTCGCCTGCGGGTAGACCAACGGTAGCGTGGCCAGCAACCCGGCGCCGCCGTCGCACACGGCCAGCGCCACGCCCTCGCCCGTCAGGCCGCGGCGAAAGAGGTCGTTCAGGAACGCCTCCCACGCCGCCTGGCTCTCGGCGCGCGCCACGCGGAAGTCGAGGATCTCCTTCTTGCCATCGTTGGTGATCCCCATCGCCACCAGCACCGGGCGCCGGACTGCCCCACGGCCGCTGCGAGCCGCGAGCACCACGCCGTCGAACAGCAGCACCCGGTACCGGTTCGCCAGCGGCCGGCGGTGGAACGCCGCCACCGCTTCGTCCAGCTGCTGCGCCACCCGGCTCACCGTCGTGGCGCTGATCCGCTCGCCCAGCAGCACCAGAAGCGCTTCGCCCACCTTGCGCGTCGAGAGCCCCAGAACGAACGCCGCCAGGATCAGCCGGTCCACCGACCGCTCCCGCCGCGCGTAGACCCCCAGCGCGCCCACCGCGCTGTACGTCCGCGTTCGCGGCACCGCCAGCTCGACCGCGCCCATCCCGGTCAGCAGCCAGCGCCGGTAGTGGCCGTTGCGCCGGTCCGTCCCGGACGCCAGCCGCACGTTGCCCAGGTACTGCTCGATCCGCTGCTGCATGTGACCCTCGAGGACCTGCTTCAGGGCCTGCCGACCCAAGTCGTGGATCGGGGCCAGCTCCTCGGCCTGCGTGTTCATGTCCTTGAGAATGCGCATCGCCTGCTTCACACTGCGTACCGCAGGGTTCGCCTGCACGGGGGTACCTCCTTGAGGTGGTTGGCGCTACCTCGCCAGGAGTAC
>CAIXRL010000347.1 GCA_903921835.1 Candidatus Eiseniibacteriota bacterium
CGCGGTGGCGTGGCTGGAGCGCGCGGGCCGCGTGCTCGTGGTCCGCCGCAGCGGCGCGCTGCTCGCGGGGCTCTGGGAGCCGCCCGGCGTGGAGCTTGCGCCGGGACAGGACGCCACGCGCGCGCTGGCGGCGTTGCTGCGCGCGCTCGGCGTGCGCGCGAGGCTCGCCGACAGCGGCGAGCGCGTGTGCCACGCGATCACGCACCGCGCCATCGAGGTGGAGCTGTGGCGCGGGACGCCGGCCGGGCGCGTGGCGTCGGGCGGGGCGCTGCGCTGGGCCGATCCGCGTTCGCGCGAGCTTGCGCTCACGGCGCTCACGCGCAGACTCGCCGCGAGAGCGGGACGCTGAGGCTTTCCGCGGACCGGCGTCGGGAGCGCGAGACGGTCCATTCGCCCGTCGACGATGGGCGAACGCTCGTGTCCCGCACCGGAGCCGCCGCGAGCGTCTCGGGTGAGCGTTGCGGGTCCGGGCACGGCGGGCGACACTGTCGTGTTCGGGAAGACGCGCCGTGGTGGCTGCGACGCGGCCCGGGTCCCACGGCGTCGGCGAAGGGACGGTTCGTCCGGGACACGACACCGGGACCCCGCGTCAGTTCCGGCTTGCCAGCGCCGCCGGGAAACCGCAGATTCAGCCTGCCCTGCGCGCGGCCCACACCGGACCGCAGTCGCGGGCGGGCCGACGGGCGCGAGGAGCCGGCACGGTGGAGAACTCCCTGGACGGCGGCACGATTGCACGAGTTGCCGGTGCACTGACCGTCGCGGCGGCGAGTAACGTCGGGCTGCGACGCACCGGCAACGAGGACAGCCACGTCGTCTGGATGGGCGAGCGCGGGCGCGAACGCGAAGCACTTGGCGTGCTGCTGGTGATCGCCGACGGCATGGGCGGCGCCAATGCCGGCGAGGTCGCGAGCCAGCTGGCCGCGGCCGCGGTGCTCGAAACCTACCGCGAACTCGGCGCCGACGATCCCGCCGCGGCGCTGGGACAGGCGATCACACGCGCGAATGCGGTCGTCCACGAGCAGGCCAGCCAGAACCCCGAGCAGCGCGGCATGGGCACGACGTGCACCGCGGTGGCCATCCGCGGCGACCGCCTGTGGCTCGCGCACGTGGGCGACAGCCGCGCGATCCTCGTGCGCGGCGAGTCGTTCCGCCGGCTCACGCACGACCACTCGCTGGTCGCCGAACTGGTCGAGCGCGGCCACCTGACCCCCGAGGAAGCGCTGACGGATCCGCGTCGCAACCAGCTCACGCGCTGCGTCGGCGCGGCGCCCGAAACGGAGGCGGACGTGATGGAGCTGGTGGAGCGGCTCGTCCCGGGCGACACGATCGTGCTTTGCAGTGACGGCCTGCATGGCCTGGTCACCGAGGGCGAGATCGCGATGATTGCCGGCGACCGCGCGCCGGGTGAGGGCTGCGACGAGCTGATCGCGCTGGCCAACGAACGCGGCGGTCCGGACAACATCACCGTGCTGATCGCGCGCGTCACCGCCGCGCCCGCGTCGCCGTGGCGGCCGGGTTTGCGGGCGCTGGGGATCATCGCGCTCGCGCTGCTGGTGCTGGCCGCCGGCTGGGCGATCCTGCACTTCGCCGGCGGTGAGATGACGCCCGACACGGCGCCGCCGTCCGCAGGGGTGCCCGCGCGCTGACCGCGCTGCGGCCCCGGCCGCGAGTCCAGGCCGGGGCCGCGAGCAGCTCCAGAGCCGGGTCCCGGCCCCGGTGATCAGCCTTCGAGCGTGGCGTCCAGCGTGATCTTCGCCGTGAGCAGCCGCGAGATCGGGCACCCGGCCTTGGCGCCGGCGGCGATTTCGTCGAATTTCGCGCGATCGATCCCGGGGATCCTCGCGCTCATCTCGAGGTGGGACGAGGACACGGTCGGGGCGCCGTTCACGGGCTCCAGTGTGACGGTCGCCTTCGTGGTCACGTGCTCGGGCGTGAAGCCGGCCTTGCCGAGCTCGGCCGAGAAGGCCATCGAGAAGCAGCCCGCGTGCGCGGCTGCGATCAGTTCCTCGGGCGTCGTGCCGGGTCCCGCAGCGCCCTCGAAGCGCTTGCCGAAGTCGTACGGCGTTTCGCTGAACGCGCCGCTCGCGGGGCTGACCCTGCCCTTGCCGTCCTTGAGGCCGCCGGTCCAGACGGCCGTCGCAGTGCTCTTCATGAAGGGGTTCCTTTCGTGGGGGATCGGGAACAACGCAATGCCGGATGCGCGCCATCGTGCGCCTGCGCCCGCTTCCGATGCAACGGGCGGGTCTCCGGCGCGGAAAAGCCGCGGCGGTCGGCGGGTATCGAGCCCGCCGACCGCCGATGGGGGAACGCAGCTACTCCGAGGTGGCGCCGCTCGGGGCGGTTCCCGCGACCGGAACCGGCGTCACCTGCTCGACCCGGATCACGGGCACCTCGGTGTGCGGCGCCGCGTCCGCCGCCTCGGGCTCGCCGAACCAGCGCTTCGCGTAGACGCCGCACCAGGCGCCGAAGTCGTCGAGGTACGTGTACACGACCGGCATCACGATCAGCGTGAGCATCGTCGATGCGATGAGACCTCCAATCACGGCACGCGCCATCGGCGCCCGGAACTCGGAGCCGGCGCCGAGCGCGATGGCGGTGGGCATCATGCCGAAGACCATGGCGAGCGTGGTCATCACGATGGGGCGCAGCCGCAACTCGCCAGCGTCCACGAGCGCCGTCTCGCGGTCGGAACCGCGCGCACGCGCCTGGTTCGCGAAGTCCACGAGCAGGATGGCGTTCTTGGTCACGAGGCCCATGAGCATGATGATGCCGACCATGCTCATCATGTTGAGTGTGCCGTGCGTCACGGCGAGCGCGATCATCACGCCCACGAGCGACAGCGGCAGCGACAGCATGATCGCCAGCGGCTTGAGGAAGTCGCCGAACTGGCTCGCGAGGATCAGGTACAGCAGGATCACCGCCAGCGTCAGCGACTCCAGCATGTAGCCCGCGGTCTCCTCGAAGTCGGCCTGTTCGCCTCCGAAGTTGAAGCGGTAGCCGGGCGGCAGCTCCATCTTGGACAGCCGCGCCTGGATGTCACCGGTGACGGCCGTCAGCGCGCGGCCCTGGAAGCTGCCCTCGATGGTCGCCACGCGCTCCAGCTTGTCGCGGTCGATCTGCGCCGGCGCGCTGCCGCGGCTCAGCCTGGCCACCTGCCCGAGCGGGACCATGACGGGGGCGCCGGTCAGGGGATTCACCTTCCCGGTCGCGATCGGCAGGCGCTCGAGGTCCTCCTGGCTCTCACGAGCCTCGGGAGCCATGCGCACGACCACGTCGTGCGACAGGCCGGTAGGGTCCTCCCAGTCGCCCGCCTTCTGCCCCGCGAGCACCGGCCGCAGCGCCGAGCCCACCTGGCCGATGCTGAGCCCCACCTTGGCGGCGAGTTCGCGGTCCACTTCCACGACCCACTCGGGCTTGCGGCCCTCGAGCGAGGAGTGCAGCTCGACCAGGCCCGGCACGTCACGGATGTTGGCAACGGCCTGGTCGGACAGTTTCTGCAGCACGCCGAGGTCCGGACCGTTGAGGTTGATCACGATGGGCGCCTGGGCGCCGCCGACAGCGCCCATCTGCATCACGCGCGCGCTCGAACCCGTGAACCGGGGCAGCACCCTGCGGATGTCGGTCTCGAACTCCTGCTGGTTGAGCTTGCGGTCCTTGCGCGGCTTCATCTTGATGTAGATCGCGCCGCGGTTGACGGAGTTGTTCAGCGACGTGCCGCCGATGGTCATGTAGGTGTACTTGACCTCCTGCCGCGCCTGCAGGTAGTGCAGGATCGCCATGCCCTTCTCTCTCGTGTAGTCGATCGATGCTCCGACCGGCGTCTGGAACACGACCGACGATTCCTCGGAGTCCGAGCGTGGCATGAACTCGCCGCCCACGAGCCCCAGCGCCGGCAGCGCGAACGCCGCCACGATCGAGAGGCCGGCGGCGGAAAGCGTCAGCCCGCGGTGCCGGAGAGCCCAGCGGATCGCGTTGCGGTAGCGGTGGCCGACGCCCGCGAACCAGTCGTTGAAGCGCTGCAGCGCCTTGCCGATCGGGCCGCTCTGTCGGTGGCCCTCGGACTGCGGGTCGTACCAGCGCGACGACAGCATCGGGTCCAGCGTGAACGATACGAACAGCGACACGCTCACGGCGAACGCGATGACGATGCCGAACTGGTAGAAAAAGCGGCCGACGATGCCGCCCATGAACGCCACGGGCACGAACACGCACACGATCGACATGGTCGTGGAGAGCACGGCGAATCCGATCTCGGCCGTGCCGTGCCGCGCCGCGGTCATGTGGTCCTCGCCCCGCTCGACGTGGCGCACGATGTTCTCCCGCACGACGATGGCATCATCGATGAGGATTCCGATCGCCAGCGACAGCGCCATCAGCGTCATCATGTTCAGCGTGAAGCCGAAGATGTTGAACGCCAGGAACGCCGAGATCACGGACACGGGCAGCGTGAGGCCGGTGATCACGGTCGAGCGCCACGAGTTCAGGAACAGGAACACGATCATCACGGTGAGCAGGGCACCCTCGAGCAGCGTCTTCTTGACGTCGTCCACCGAGTGGCGGATCCAGATCGAGTTGTCCTGGACCATCGACAGCGTGACGCCGCCGGGCAGTGTCTTGTTGAGGCGCTGGACCTCGGCGTTGACCTGGTCCGCGATCTCGACCGTGTTGCCGCCGGAGACCTTGCGGATCTCGACCGAGACCGTGCGCTCGCCGGAGACGTATGCGGCGTCGCGCTCCTCCTCGTGCGCGTCCTCGATGCGGGCGACCTGCGACAGGCGCACGGGAACGCCCCCGCGCACGGTCACCACGATGTTGCCGAACATGCGCGGGTCGGCGATGCGGCCCTTCACGCGCACGAGGTTCTCGCTGGCGCCCCGCTGCAGCCGGCCCGCGGGGATGTCGGCGTTTTCGCGCTCGATGGCGGCCACCACCATGTCGGGGGAGATGTCGAGCGCCCGCATGCGATCGGGCAGCATCAGCGCGTGGATCTCGCGCCGCACGCCGCCGGCCACGGTGACGCTGCCGACGCCGGGAATGCTCTGCAGGCGGCGGCTGATGTCCTCCTCGGCGAGCCGCGTGAGGTCCCGCAGTTGCCAGCCAGGGCCCTTGACCGCGAACGCCATGATGGCCTGCGACGAAGGATCGAAGCGCGCGATGACCGGCGGGTCGATGTCCTTGGGCAGGTCGTTGCGGATGGCGTCCACCTTGGCGCGCACATCCGCCGCGGCGTCCAGCGACCGGGTCTTGAGCCGGAACTCGATCAGTACCTGGCTGTAGCCCTCGTTCGAGTACGAGAACACCCGCTTCACGCCCTCGATCGAGTTCACCTCGCGCTCGATGCGCTTGGTGACCTCGCGCTCGACCACCTCGGGGGAGGCGCCCGGGTAGTTGGTGGTGATGACCACATAGGGGAAGTCGATGTTCGGGAACAGGTCCACGTTGAGGCGCCGGTAGCTGAATACGCCCAGCACGACGAGCGCCAGCACCATCATCGTGGCCAGTACCGGCTTCTTGATGGAAAGGTCGGAGAGAAACACGGATCAGATCTCCTTCCCGGTCACGCGCGCCGGCTGGCCGGGCGAGAGGCCCTCGGCGGGGCCGACCAGCACCCGGTCGCCCACGGCGATGCCTTCGAGCACCTCGACCAGGTCGCGGGACTCGTCGCGCAGGCCGGGCTTGACCGTGCGCTTCGCGAGCCGCCCGTCCGCACCCAGCACCCAGACGATGCTCGCGTTCCCGTCGCTGCGCACGGCGGTTGCCGGCACGCAGACGACGTGGGTCGTCTGCTTCACCACGATCGAGCCCGAGGCATACAGGTCGCCGACCAGCCTGCCGTCGGCGTTCGGTACCGTGGCGTACACCTTTACTTGCCGCGTCGCGTCGTCCGCCGTGTTGCTGACGCGCGCGACGTGGCCGCCGATCGTGCCGCCGCTGTAGCCCGACGCCGTCAGCACGACAGGCGCGCCCACCTTCACGTGCTGGACGAACTCGCTCGGCACCGTGGCCTCGAACTCGAGCGTGCGCGTGTCCGCGATCACGAACAGCGGGTCGCCCTTGCCGACGCGGTCGCCGCTCTGCACCGAGCGCCGGGTGACGACGCCCGCGCCGGGCGCGCGTACGGTGGCGTCGGCGAGCCGCCGCGCTGCCGCCTCGTCCTGCGCCTGCGCCGCGCGGAACGCGGCCTCGGCGGTCTCGACGTCGCGTTCGCTCACCGCGCCCTCGGCGAGCAGATTCTTCTGGCGTTCGCGGTCGGAGGTGGCGCTGCGCAACTGCGCGCGGGCGCTCGCCGCGTCGGCCTGGACCGAGCCGAGCCGGAAGTGTCCCAGCACCTCGCCCTTCGCGACGCGCTGGCCCTCGCGCACGAGCACGTCCTGCAGCACGTCGTCCACGGGCGAGGTGACGCGCGCCTGCCAGCCCGGCGCGAGCGTGCCGGAGACGGGCACGCCGGACGAGAGGTCGTGCCGCGCGACGGTGGCCAGGTCGGCCGCGGCGAGCAGCGCCGTGTCGGCGGGTGCGCCGGCCTGGTGCGCGGACGCGGTCTCGCCCTTGCCGCCGCAACCCGCGAGAGCGAACAGCGCCGCCACGGCGGCGATCCGGATCATCCAGCGAAATGACGTATGCATCAGTGCGCTCCCTCGGTCGATGGTGGGGTGGTCAGTGCGTCGAGTGAACGGCTGGCGAGCGCCAGGGGCTGGCCCGTGACGCGTTCGAGCTGCAGCAGCGCGAGGCGGTAGTCCTTCACCGCGGCGACCTCGTTGACCTCCGCGGTCTGCATCTGCAGCCGCGCGTCGGAGACCTCGAGCTGCGTGGAGAGCCCGTTGCGCCAGCGCACCGTGGCGAGGTAGTGCGCGCGTTGCGCGAGGGCGGCGGTGCCGCGACGCGCGACGAGCGTGGCAAGCGCACGCTGCACCTCCTGGCGCGCCTGCTCGACCTCGAGCGCCACGCCCTCGCGCGTGCGATCGCGCTCGGCCTCTGCCTGGCGCAGCTCCGCGGTCGCCTGCTGCATGGTCCCGAACGTGCGGAAGCCCTGGAAAAGCGGCCACTGCAGCTGGATCGAACCGTCCACCGCGGCCACGAAATCGTGGCGTTTGGGGAACCAGTCGGTCGGGTACGCCTGGTGCGCCATGGTCCCGCTGGCGACGAGCGACGGCCAGCGCCCCGCGGACTCGTAGCGCAGGGCCTGGCGGCGCGCCTGCACCATGTCCTCGGCGCCGCGCAGCGCGGGCCGCTTCGCGCCGTCGCCGGACGGGGCGGTCAGCACCGGCACCTGGCCGTCCTCGAACGCGAGCGGCGTGAGCAGCGCCAGCGGGCGATCGAGCGGCAGGTCGAGCAGCCGACGCAGTTGCAGCATCGCCTGCTCCGCCGCGTTGCGCGCCCCGACCGTCTGCGGCTCCTGGTTCGCCGCGTCCACCTGCGCCTGCAGCAGGTCGTACTCCGAGCGCGAGCCCTGCCTGCGGAACAGCGTCACCTGCTCGAGGTGGGCGCGCGCCTGGGCGAGCGCGTCCTCGGCGATGACCTGCACGTCGTGTGCGTAAGCCGCCTCGAGGTACGCAGCGCGCACCTGCAGCGCCAGGTCGGCGAGCGATTCGTCACGCGTGGCACGCGCAGCGCTGCGCGCGTGGCGCGCACCTGCGAGTCCCGCGCCGATGCGGCCGCCCGACCACAGCGTCTGCGTCGCGGTCACCTCGGCGGTCCAGTTGTGCACGGCGGCGAACGAGCTGTGGGCGAAGATCGGGCCGAACAGCGCGTCGCCGCTCAAGCTCTGAAACGGCGACGCGAACTTGCGGTCGTAGATGACCGTCCCGGTGATCTGCGGCAGCGCGGCCGACATCGCCTCCAGCACCTGGCCGTCGGCGATGCCCTCGGCGGCGCGCGCCACGCGCGCGTCGGGGGCGAAGGTGAGGGCGCGGCGAACGGCGTCGTCGAGCGTGAGGCGCAGCGTGTCGGACGCGGCCGCGGGCGTCGCGGCGGGCGGGGAAGCGGCCGCGAAGGCCGCGGTGCAGGGCGCCGCGAGCAGGGCCGCGACGAGCGGGATGTACGGGAGCGATCTCACGCGCGCACCTCCCCGCGCACGGCGAGCCCGTCGAGCGCGATCTCGAGCCGCGCGTGCAGTTCAGTGTTCAGGTCCGTGAAGTGCTCGGGGCTGTCCTCGGCGCAGTAGAGCCACTGGAACAGCGTGGCGAGAAACACGCCCTTGATGATCGCGGAGGCGCGGACGTCGTCCACGTCGGTGCGGAACTCGCCGCGTTGCCGGCCGCGCTCGAGCAGCTCGTGAATGAACGCGCGGCCCTTCGCTTCGGCCTCCGACGGGGCGCAGACATCGCGCTTGACCCACTCGCTGAAGATGAGGCGCGCCACCTCGCGATCCGAGGCGTAGGGCCTGGCCGCGAGCTGCGTGGCGCGGACGAGGCACTCGCGCGTGGTGCCGCCCGAGCTCAGCAGAGCCGGCAGGATGTCGTCCAGGGCCGCGGCCTGCACTTCCTCCATGTACGCGAACACCGCTTCCTTGCGCGGGAAATAGTTGAAGAACGTGCCGCGTCCGACGTCGGCCTTCTCGGTGATCTCGTCCACCGTCGTGGCCTCGAAGCCCCGCTCGCGAAAGAGCGAGATCGCCGCGTCAAAGATGCGCCGTCGCGTCTCGTCCTTCTTGCGCTCGCGGCGCGACGGTTCCTGGGTGGTCATGGGTCGCTCCTGCTGAACTTGAGACAATATTGGCTGCGAACGATTTATGGACTAAGTATCGGAATGAACTTGGTCCGACTTGTTACGCGGAGTTTCCTGCGATTCAAAATAGTTGTCAGGTGGCCGGTCGACGAGGGCGGGCGGGCGGGGTCCGACGAACAGGGGGTTGCTCGCGCGGCCCGCCCGGGCCATGCTGTGCGCCTGTTTGCACCCCGACTACCCGAACATCAGCCCGCACACACCGGAGGATTCGCCTCGATGAAGCTCAATCGACTGTCTTCGCTCCTGTTCGTCCTCGCAGTTCTCGCCAGCTTCAGCGGCGCCGCACTGGCGGCCGACGCGACAGCCAAGCCCGCGAAGCCGGCCAAGGAGTCCGCCGGCGCCTCGGCGAAGGACGCGGCGATCAAGGCCATCGACGCCCAGATCGCGGCGGCCAAGGTCGACAAGAAGGCGCCGGGCTGGAAGACGCACCTGCCCAAGCCCACCGCGGTGAAGTTCGTCAAGGGCCACCACTACCTCTGGCACATGGAGACCAACAAGGGCACGATGGTGTTCGAGTTCAAGCCCGACGTGGCCCCCATGCACGTGACCAACTTCATCTACCTGACCCGCATGGGGTTCTTCGACGGCCTCAAGTTCCACCGCGTGATCAAGGGCTTCATGGCGCAGGGCGGCGACCCGCTGGGCACCGGCGGCGGCAGCCCCGGCTACTCGTACGACGGTGAGGTCAGCCCGACCGTGAAGCACGACAAGGCGGGCGTTCTGTCCACCGCGAACGCCGGCCCCAACACCGACGGCAGCCAGTTCTTCGTCATGTTCAAGGCCAACTCGAGTCTGGACATGAAGTACTCGATCTTCGGTGAGCTGACCGAGGGCCTCGAGACGCTGAACGCCTTCCAGGCCGCCGCGAACCCCAGCGACGGTGCGCCGACCGAACCGCTGACGATCACGAAGGCGACCGTCGAGGTGAAGTAGCGCAGTCGCACCTGGCGTGAACCCAAGGCTCCCCTGGTCCCGCGTGGGACCGGGGGAGCCCTCTTGTGCGCGGCGGAGGTGCGTCGCCTGCGGCGTGCGCCGCCTACCAGCTCATGCGCACGGTCGCGAGCCAGTTGCGCGTCGCGGCGGGCGTCAGCCACGGCACCCAGTTGCCGGGCGTCGTCGGGTCGTAGTCCACCCAGCCGCCGGTCGCGTAGCGTGCGTCCGCTGCGTTGAGCACGCGTAGCGAGGCCTCGACCTGCCCGCCGCCGACGCGGCGCGTGGCGCTCGCGTCCAGGTCGAGCACGGCGTGCGGCGGGATGCTGTAGGCCTTCGTCTGCGTGTTGTCCACGTAGATGCGCCCGGTCCAGCGCTCGTCCGCGCCGGCCGCAAGTCCTCGCCACGCCAGGTGCGCGCCGCCGTGCGCCATGAGCGCGGGGAAGAAGCCCAGCGCCTTGCCGTCGTAGCTCGCGTCGTCGGCCGCCGTGGCGCCCCAGTGCTCGGTGTAGCGCACGAAGTGGTTGTCCGACAGCGTCGCGTCGGCCGAGATCGTGCCGTGCACGGTGTGCGCGGGGACCCGGTACGCCACGGCCAGCTCGGCGCCCTGGTGGATCGAACGGGCGGCGTTGCCCGTGATCGCGTATCCCAGGTCGGTGTCGTACTGGCGCGCGTTCACCAGCTCGTCGCGGAAGTCCATGCGGAAGAGGTTGGCCGAGAACTCCAGCCGGTGCGGCTTCCAGGTCGCGCCCAGCTCGGCGTCGGTCACGTGCTCGGGCCGGATGAGCGGCCGGCCCGCACTCAACAGCGCCACGTTGCCCACCCCCTCACCGTCGTACAGTTCGCGCAGCGCCGGCTCGCGGCTCGCATACGACAGCGATGCGTGCGCCTCCATGGGCGTATTCAGCGGCGCCCACGAGACCGCCAGCCTCGGCAGCGCGAAGTCGTACCGCTGGCGGAAGCTCACACCGTCGAAGCGGTCGTCGCGCATGTCGTACTCCTGGTGGCGCCACGCCAGGTCGGCCGTCATGCGGAACTCGTCCGCGTCGCCCATGTTCCGCTCTTCGCGCGCGAACAGTCCGGCCGAGAACGTGCGCGGGTGGTAGTCGTAGTACTCCACGCCGGGTGCCGTTCCCGGCGGCAGGCCGGAGCCGGAGAGCACCGTGCCCACGTGGTGGCCGTCGTGGAAGCGCAGTTCGCCGCCCAGGGTGAGCCCGCCGCCGTTCGCCTGCCCGAAATACGCGCGCGGCACCCACCCGTAGTGGCGGTTGGTCACCTCGCGGTGGCGCACCAGGTCGGCCTTGCTCACGATGGCGCGACCCTGTGCGTCGCGGGCGAGGAAGCCGCTGGTCGTGGTGTCGTAGAAGCTCCGGCCGAACATCAGCGAGTCGTTCGTCGCCCACGGCGAAAGCCGGTAGGACGCCAGGTCCTGCGCGTCGCGCTTTTCGTCGTAGTAGCCGCTGCCGTCGTAGAAGAAGAACGTCTGCGTCAGGCTCATCGCGAGGTGGTACCAGGTGTGGATCAGCTCATAGTGCGGCTCGAAGTAGTGGTCCTGCTCGCCCGGCCAGGTGATCGGATTGAACGTCCGGCTCTCGCCGCCCAGCGGCACGAGCCTGTCGTCGCGGTTCTCGTACGGGATGCCGATGTACGCCAGGTGCGTGTTCTCGGGGCCGCCGTAGAGGTTCAGCTTCCATTTCTGGGTGATGCCCTGGGTTTCGGCGCTGAACGCGTACGACCAGAGCCTGGACCACGACTGGTCGCGATAACCGTCGGTCTCGATGCGCGAGTAGCGGCCGTAGAGCGCCAGGTGGCCGTAGTTCGACACGCCCTTGCCCTCGACGAGCAGGCGCCGCGTGCCGTACGAGCCGTACGCCACCGTGGACGCGAAGCCGGGCGCGGTGCCCGGCACGCCCGTCTCGATGTCCACGCTGCCGCCCAGCGACGCCTCGCCGTAGAGCGCCGACCCGGTGCCGCGCTGGAGCTGGAGCGAGCGCGCGCCCGCGAGCAGGTCGGGGTGGTCGATCCACCACACCTCGTGCGTCTCGGGGTCGTTGAGCGGCACGCCGTTCACCAGCACGCTGATGCGCCGCTGCGGGAAGCCGCGGATGCTCAGGTAGGAGTAGCCGATGCCGTTGCCGGCGTCCGAGTACGCGTACGCACCGGGGAGCGTGCCGAGCAGCATGGGAATGTCCTGGCCCCAGCTGTCGTGCTGGACCTGGTCGCGGCTCCGTGTGGACTGCGAGAAACCCGAACGCGTGTCCGCGCGCGACGTGTTCACCTCGACGACCGGGAGCGTGACGACGTGGCGCAGCGTGTCGGGCGCGGGGGCCTGGCCGTCGGGAGCGCCCGCGGCGCGGACCGGTGCGGCATGCGCGGCGGACGCGCAGACGATCGCCGCGGCGAGCACAACGTGGAAACGTCGGATCATGCGTGCGACTCCTTGCGGTGCAGCGCGCGGCCGGCGAGCCACGTGACCAGTGACGCGCCGAGCCCCGCGTAGATGGGTTCGAGGTGGAACAGGTAATCCGCGTCCGGGTCGCGGGCGAGCGCGTGCGCGACCACCCAGCCGAACGAGACGAGGAACGGGACGACCATCAGCGCGAGCGTGGCGCGCGGTCCCAGCTTGCCGCGGCCGAGCATGGCGAGCGTCACCGCCGGCAGCAGCGTGGGCGTGACGATGGACCCCACGTCGTGCCAGATGCCGATGACGGTGGGCAGCGCGATCGCAAGCCACGTGGCGAACGCGGTGCCGGCCCACAGGCCGATGCGCGACAGCCACGGCTGCGAGTCGCCCTCGCGCTCGCCGCGCAGGCGCCAGATCACGTCGCGTCCCAGCGTTGTGGCGGCGATGAACGCGTACGAATCGATCGTGCTCATCACGGTGGCGATCATGCCCAGGTAGAACAGCCCCAGCGCCACCGGCGGCAGCGTGATGCGCGCCAACTCCGGGAACGCGAACACCGGGTCCTTCAGGTGCGGCAGCAGGGCCCGCGCGTACATGCCGGCCGTGGTGGTCATGAAGTCGAACAGGATCCAGAACGCGATCGACCACAGTACGCCGCGCCGCGCCACCTGCGGGTCCTTCGCCGCGAACGCGCGCTGAAAGAAGCCGGGATCCACCAGCGTCGAGAGCGCGATCACGTACCAGACGAAGATCGCCGCCGGTGGGTTGCCGCCGTGCCACACCCAGTGCGTCGCGGGCACACGCGGCAGCAGGAAGCCGACGCCGCCGTGGCGCGCGAACAGGAACGCGAGCAGCACCGCGAAGCCGCCGTACATGAGCACGAACTGGATCTGGTCGGTGAGCACCACCGTGCGCAGGCCGCCGCGGTCCACGTAGAAGACGGACAGCACCGCGGCGGCGATCACGCACGGCACCAGCGGCGCGCCGAACATGGCGGCGAACAGCGTCCCCAGCATGAGCACGTACGCCGCCGGCGCGGATTGCAGGAACACCACCAGCGCGCCGAACAGCGCCGGCCCGCGGCCGTAGTGCGCGTGCAGCAGGTCCGGAATGGTGTAGTGCTGCGTGTTGCGGGCGCGGCGCGCGAAGAGCCACGCGAACAGCAGCGCGCCGACGTAGTACGGCACGCCGAACACCATCCAGTTGGCGAGGCCGTAGCGCCAGCTGTACTCGCCGACGCCCAGGATGCCGCCGTACCACGTCGTCACCAGCGTGGCGACGAACGCGGGAAGCGTCACGGCGCGGCCCGCGACGAAGTAGTCGTCGTTGCTCGGCCGCACCTTGAAACGCCGCATCCAGACGAATGCGAGCAGCCCGAAATAGAGCGCAATGAGCGCCCAGTCGAGCGGGCTGGAACTGAACATCACGACGCCTTCCGGGCGGCATGTTCTGGGAGGGCATGGCCCCCGACGCAAAACGCCGCCCGCGAAGGGACGGCGTCAAAGGCAACTCGGGGACAACCGAATCGTTTGGCCGTTTCCCTACGCTGGTTCTAACCAGTTCAGGTTCTACGGGTGTGATCTCAGGCCGGCGCTTGTCCGCAACCGACCACCCCGAACGACATGCCCGCGCGCTGCGCGGCAGGGGCAATATGCGCCCGGTCCCTCCGCGGATGCAAGCCCGTTTGCCGCGCTGGTCGGCCCGGTGCAACGATCGGCGGCGCGGCGCGTATCCAACACACCGACCCGCCCGCCTCACCTCGCCTCGCCTCCAGCCGACCGGAGTTCCCGCACATGAGTCTGAACACGCGCTCTGTCCTCGTAGTCCTCGCCGCGCTCGTCCTCACCGCGGGGTGCGCCGCCACCGGCTGCGCCCGGCTCGCCCTGCACTCGCAGGGCGCGTCGCTGCCGAAGATCGCGTTTCCCACCGACTCGGCGTACGTGGACGTGCCGTTCACCGAGGTGCGCAACCACGTCGTCGTGCCCATGCGGCTCGAGGGCGCGACCCTGCAGTGCGTGCTCGACACGGGCGCGCGTGGAACGGTGGTCTTCGGCGACTCGCTCGTGCACGCGCTGGGCATGAGGCCGTTGGGCGAGGCGTTGATCAGGGGCGCCGGCGGCGGCGGCGCGCCGGTGCACGGCAACGTCTACCAGGACGTCCACTTTGGACTCGGCGGGCTGAAGATCTCCAGCGCCATGCTGGTCAGCATGCCGGATTCGTCCATGCGCGCGAGCCCGCTCAGGGGGAGCATGGCGATGGGGAGGGGGCTGTGGGAGCAGGTCGTGGCCGTGATCGACTGGGACACGCACACGGTTCGCCTGCACGACCCCGCGCGTTTCACCTACACGGGCAAGGGCGTCCCGGTCCCGCTCGAGTTCGGAGATGCCGGCCAGCCGTACGTGCACGCGCGGGTCGCGCTGGCGCCGGACAGTGCCTTCGACGTGACGCTCGTCCTGGACACCGGCGCCTCGCATGCGGTGCAGCTGCAGCCGGGTGGCGATCCGCACATCGTGGTGCCCGCAGGCGCGAAGCGCGAGAAGATCGGGCTCGGCGCGACGGGGCAGGTGTGGGGAGCGATCGGTCGCGCCGCCACGTTCGAGATCGGCGGTGTCACCTTTCGCGACGTCCCGGTCACGTTCCCCGACGGTTCACTCGGACTGCCGGGCGGGCACACGAGGCAGGGAAACCTCGGCTCGGGGCTCCTGCGCCGCTTCCGCGTCGTCCTCGACTACCCGCACAAACGCATGATTCTGGAGCCGGGCCCGCACGTGAACGAACCGATCGTGCTGCCGGCGTACGGCGGGGCGAAGTGAGCGGGGCGCGCAGCCCCGTCAGTACCGCCCCGGGTGCAGCAGCGCGACCACGAGTGCGAACAGCGGCCGCGTGAGCATCGGGAAGCAGCGCCACGCGGCGAGGATGCCGGCGAACGACATGCCCGGCGCCGAGGTCACGGCGCGCACGCGGCGCGCGAGCGGGCCGGGCAGCGCGAGCGTGATCACCATGGCGCCGTCGAGCGGCGGCAGCGGCAGCAGGTTGAACGCCAGCAGCATGACGTTCAGAGTGAGCAGCACCGAGAGCCCCGTGGCCGCGAACGCGCCCGCATCGAGCGGCACGTGGTGCAGCCCGGGGGCCACGAGGCAATCGAACGTCACCTGCACGGGGGCGTCGAAGACGCCCAGCGCGAGCCCCGCGCGCAGCAGGGCGAATGCGCCCAGCGCGATCGCGAGATTTGCGGCGGGCCCGGCGCCCGCCATCAGCGCAGCCCGGCGCGGGTGGCGCTCGGCCCACTCGCGATCGTACGGCGCGGTGGCCCAGCCCATCGTCCAGCCCTGCATGAGCGTGGTGATCAGCGGCACGACCAGCATGCCGAGCGGCGAGCGCCGGATGTGCGGCCACGGCGAGAGCGAGACCTGGCCGCCCAGGTAGGCGGTCGGGTCCCCGCCGCGGCACGCCGTCCAGGCGTGCGCGGCCTCGTGCACCGTCAGTGAGAACATGAACGCCGGAAGCCAGAACACCAGCGCGTTGAAGATCTCGGGCGTCAATCCGGGGCCCTCCCGCGCCACTGGACTGCACGGCGCGGGCCATGGCGCACCGCGCTGCGAGCCGGCGCAGTCGCTTCCATTTGCGCGGGCGATTGCGCGCATCCCGCGGGCGAAACGCATGGCGGCCGCGGCCGGGCGTGCGAACCGCACGGGCGGCCGCACGGCAGCCATACGGGCGGCCCTACGGGTGGCTGGGCGTGCGGCACACGCTTCGTCTAGACTGCGCCCCCTATGCGACAGACCACCGGTGCGATCGTTTGCCCCAGCTGTGAGCGCCTGATCTCGGCGCAGGAGAAACGCTGCCCGTACTGCGGTGCGTGGCGGCCCGGCATGTTCGGCTTCGGCCCCGCGATTCACCGCGCGCTGGGCGGAGGGCTGGACCTCTCCAACACCCTCACCGTGGTGTGCGCGGTGATGTACGTGCTCTCGCTCGCCATCGATCCGCGGGCGCTGCTGCACTTCGGCGGGTTGTTCGACCTGTTCGCGCCCTCGGGCGAGGCGCTCTTCCGGCTCGGCATGACCGGCGGCTACGCGATCGCGCTCGGGCAGTGGTGGACGCTGTGCACGGCCGTGTTCCTGCACGGCAGCCTGCTCCACATCCTGTTCAACGTGGTCATCATGCGCCGCTACCTGCCGATGGTTGCGGACCTGTTCGGCAACGTGCGCGCCTTCGTGATCTTCATGGCGGCGGGCATCGCCGGCTACGTGCTCAGCAACGCGCTCGGCGGTCACAACACCATCGGCGCCTCGGGCGCGATCTTCGGCATGTTCGGAGCGCTCATCTCGTACGGCCGCCGCACGGGCCAGTCCCAGGTGACGGGCCAGCTGTGGATGTCCGCGCTGATGATGTTCGCGATGAGCTTCATGATGGGCGGGAACGTCAACAACTGGGCGCACGCGGGCGGTTTCGGCGGCGGCTTCCTGGCTGCCCAGTTGATGCCCACGAGCCACCGTCGCGAGGGCCCCGGCGTGCTGCTGCTGGCGGGCGCGCTCGCGTTCGCGACCGTGGGCGGCTTCGCGCTCTCGTTCATCGGCTTCGCGCCGGTGATGGTCCACTGAGCCCGCCATGAGCCCGCGCGAGAAGGCCGAAGTCACGCGCTGCCCCTGGCCCCGCAAGGGCAATCCGCTCTACGTCGCATACCACGACGAGGAGTGGGGCGTGCCCGAGCACGACGACCGCGCGCTGTTCGAGAAGCTCATCCTGGACGGCGCGCAGGCGGGGCTGTCGTGGGAGACCATCCTGAACAAGCGCGAGAACTACCGCCGCGCGTTCGACGGCTTCGTGCCCGAGACCGTGGCGCGCTACGACAAGCGCAAGATCGCGTCGCTCATGGCCGACCCCGGCATCGTGCGCAACCGCGTCAAGATCGAGTCCGCCGTCGGCAACGCCCGCGCCTTCCTGAAGATGCGCGAGGTCGAGGGCAGCTTCGACCGCTGGCTGTGGGCGCACGTGGACGGTGTGCCGCTCGTGAACAGGTGGCGCGCGGTGAGCGAGATTCCCGCCGAGACGCCGGTCTCGATCGCGATCTCGAAGGAGCTCAAGCGCCTTGGCTTTCGCTTCGTGGGTCCGACCATCATCTACGCGTGGATGCAGGCGATCGGCATGGTGAACGACCACCTGCTGACCTGCTTCCGCTACGCCGAGGTCGGCAGTATGCGCAGGGCGCGGAGCTGGAAGTGAGCGCGAACCGCACGCTGCTCGACGCCTGCGCCGAGCTGGCGCTGCTCGCGGGAGCGCACGCGCTGTCGCACTACTCGCCCGCGATCGCGGTGGACGTGAAGGCCGACGGCTCGCCCGTGACGCGCGCCGACCGCGAGGCCGAGCAGTTCGCGCGCGAGTGGCTCGCCAGGCGCTTCCCCGGCGACGCGGTGCTCGGCGAGGAGTTCGGCGCCGGCGGAGCGAGTGGCGCCGGCCGGCGCTGGGTGATCGATCCCATTGACGGCACCAGGTCGTTCGTGAAGGGCGTGCCGCTGTGGGGCACGCTCATCGCCGTGATGGAGGGCGACGACGTGCTGGCCGGGGCCGCGAACTTTCCCGCCTGCGGTGAGTGGATCGCCGCCGCGCGCGGCGAGGGCGCGTGGTGGAACGGCTCGCGCGCGAGCGTCTCGAGCGTCGCATCGCTCGGTGCCGCGACGTTGCTGCACACCGGCACGCCGTTTGGCGACGCCGCGCGCCGCGCGCGCTGGGACGCGCTCGCCGACCGCGCCGACACCGTGCGCACGTGGGGCGACTGCTTCGGCTACCTGATGGTGGCCACCGGGCGCGCCGAGGTGATGATGGACCCGGTGCTGAACGTCTGGGATGCCGCCTCGGTCATGGTGATCGTCGAGGAAGCCGGCGGCACGTTCACGGACTGGACCGGCGCGCGCACCGCCGACGGCATTGGCGGCATCGCCACCAACGCCGCGCTGGCGGGCGAGGTGCGCGCGGGGTTGTGCGGGTTGGCGTGAGCGCGCAATCGCCACACTGAGGTTCGGGCGCTTGCGAGACCAGCGCGGCGGTTTCCCAGCCCGGGACGCAGCACATCGACACCTGGCGTCGAAGTCCCCACGTGACGTCGTTTCGACAAGAGACACGCGCGCTCCGCAGCGGGACGGCCTCCCGGGGCGCTCCCCTTCGCTGACGCCTGGCGGAGCGGCGTGGGGCGGGGAATGTCCAGCCCTCAGAACCGTTGCGCTGACGCGATGGCCCCTTGCTCGACGAACCGTCGGCGCGCGTTCCGGCCTGCGCGCGCCGACGGTGCTGCACGATGGTGGGGAAACCGCCGTCCCCGCTGTGCGGAAGGACACCTGGCGTGGAACGAGTCGCCCTCGCGCTCCGCGGCCGGAATCGAGGCTACTCGAGGACCACCAGCTTCCGGGTCAGTCTCGCCCCCCCAGTCTCGAGCCGGCAGAAGTAGCAGCCCGCAGGCCAGCCTTCCGTGCGTACCTGCACCGTGTGAGTACCTGCCGAGCGCGGCTCGCGATCAAGCAACGATGCGACCCGGCGGCCCTGGAGGTCGTAGATCGCCAGGGTCACGACTTCCGCCGCAGGAAGCGTGAACCGGACCAGCGCGCGCGAGCGCGCCGGGTTGGGGAAGGTCGGGGCAAGCGCCAGCAAGCGCCTCTCCGCGCCCGCCGGCACATCCAGCAGGGGCGCGCCGCTGAAGACCTCTCCGTAGTACCCCACCGCGACCTCTCGGGCCGTCGGCGAGAACGCCAGGCCCAGCAGCCACGACCCGGGCGCGACGAGATCCACAACCGATGGCGAGCCCGGCGTGGTGATTCCCTCGACCAGCCCGGTCGTCGAGCCGTCGGCCTGCAGCCGCGCGCCCGCGAACTGCGCCGGCGTCATGTCCGGACGGACGACGTCGAACCATGCCGTGGAATCGGCCTGCAGGAAGACGCTCCACGTCAGCCCTGAGTCTCGGGAGACGAACACCTCGCCGTTGTCCGTTACGGCCATGCCATCACTTGGGTCCCGGAAGGTGACCCCGCGCACCACGCCGCTGCCCGGGGCAGTGACCTGCGCCCAGTGCTTGCCGCCGTCGACCGTCCGCCCGATGAGGCTGCTGTAGGCCTGCCGGCCGCCGAGCCAGACGTGCAGCGAGTCGAGCGCGCACACGCAACTCCAGTACCACGCTTCCCCGGCCGGCTGTTCGGTCCACGTTGCACCGCCGTCGCGGGAGCGGCAGACCTGGGAGTTGCCGCTCGGCTGGATGACGACCCAGCCGTTCAGCGAGTCCGCGAAGTCCAGGCCGTTCGGGTGCCCGGCGAGCGGCGGCGTCACCGGTGTCCAGGACCCGCCGCCGTCCTTGCTGCGCATGATCCCGGGGGCATTGATGCCGCAGGCCCAGGCGCGATTCGGACCCTGCGTCCTGACGCACTCGTACTCGGCGACGTCCGAGGCCGGGATCCAACTCTCGCTCCACGAGACGCCGCCATCGGCGCTGTGCAGAACGAGTCCGTAGTCGCCGACGGCGATCGCGTGCAGGCTGTCGCCAAAGGCCACGTCCCGGATCGCGTTGCTCGTCGTCGTCATCTGGCTCCAACCCGGGCCCGACGTCGCACCAGTTCCGGGCCGCACCGGCGCCGGGGCGCGCAGGAGCGTCCCGCAGATTCCTCCGGCCCACGCCGTCGTCTCGCGGACCGCGACGGCCAGCAGTCGGTTCGCCACGGGGTTGGCCTGTGCGCTCCACGTCTGCCCCGCATCCGACGTGACCAGGATCGTGCCCTCGGCTCCGACCGCGAATCCGTGACCTGTCGGGTCGAGGCTCACCGCCGAGAGCGACGGCCACGTGGTGGGTGTGGCGATCGACTGCCAGTGGGCGCCGCCATCGGTGGTGAAGGAGATGTTCGCACTGCCGGGCAGCGATGTCGCGAGGTTCCCGACCACGCAGCCGTGCAGCGTGTCCGAGAAGGCGATCCCGCTGTACCAGCCCGCCGGCCCGAACAGGCGTGTCCAGTTCGCGCCGCCGTCCACCGTCTCGTAGATGGCGTTCGTGAACCCAGCCATCCACCCGCGCATCGGCGTCACGAACTGGATGCAGACCGGCTCCCAGCCCGGTTCGTGGTCCACCGTCCAGTTGACGCCGCCGTCGGTGGTCCGCAGCACCAGGTTCTCGCCCGAGACCCAGCCGTGCAGCTCGTCGAAGAAGAAGATGTCGTCGAACCAACTGCCCGGGAGGACGAAGTTGGTGTTCCAGGTGCGGCCACCGTCGTGAGTGCGCAGAATGGCTCCCGAGTAGCCGCCGGAAAATCCCCAGCCCTCCGCCTGGTTCAGGAACTGGAGACGCCAGATGCCGAGCCCTGCAGGCACGACGCAAGCGTCCCAGGTGGCCCCGCCGTTGTCGGTGCGATAGGTGCCCGCGGTGGTGGCCAGCCAGCCGTGTACTCCGTCCTTGAGCACGCAGACGTCCGTGATGTTGCCGCGGAAGTCGCCCGCGCGCACCCGCGTCCATGAATCGGCGCGAGCGGAAGGCGTTCCAAACAGTGGGCAGATGAGGAGGAGAAGAATCAGTGAACGGCTCGCCGGGCGGACAGCGCACCTCATGAAGGAGTGGTCCATGACACACCTCCGAAGCGGCGGTTCACGAGACGGATTGTCAGCGCTCCGCCACGCGGCGGATTGTAACGCCGCCCGTCCGTGGCTTACCAAGTGTTCGCTGCGGAGCAGATTGGGGCGGCAATCGAGTATCCGCTTCCCGACCGCGGCGGGACCGCGCGCACGTGGGGCGATTGCGTCGGCTACCTCCCAGGTGGCCGCGCCGAGGGGATGATGGACCTGTGCCCGAACGTCTGGGACGCCGCATTGGTCATGGTGATGGTCGAGGAGGCGGGCGGGGTCTTCACGGACTGGAACGGCGAGCGAAGGGCAAGCGGGGTCGGTGGGATCGCCACCAACGCGGCGCTGGCGGGCGAGGTGCGCGGGGGGTTGTGCGGGTAGGGGGCGGGTGTCGGGGTGTCCTCTCCGGATGACGTGGAGGCGGCGGAGCATCCGGACGCCCACAAGTGACATTAGGACAATGGAGATGCGAGCGCTCCGGCCGCTTCAGCTGCCGGGGCGCTCGCATTGTCCAGGTCAATGCGCCCCAGTTCGCAGCATGAGAGCCGGGGAAGTTGTAGCATTGATACAGAAAGCGGACCCCTCGGTGGCGAACTGGTCCCGGGTCTGGCGAAGCGAGCCACGTACCGCTCGAGAGAAGGTCGGCATGTCGAGAAGGATCTGCATCAGCCTGGGACTCGCAACGGTCCTCCTCTGCATGACGCCGAGTTTCGCACTGGCCGATTGGCAATCCGGCGGAACGCCCGTGGCTGCGGTGACCGGCGAACAGCTCTGGCCGCAGCTGGCTCCGGATGGCAGTGGCGGTGTGTTTTCGATGTGGACGGAAGCCGAGAACTTGCGCTTGCAACACATCACTCGGGATGGCGGCTACAAATCCGGCTGGCCGCAAACCGGCATGGAAGTACCGCCCGGCGCCCGGGCCGACGTGCACTGGAGCATCAGCACGGTCGGTCCCGTCGAGGACGGCGAGGGCGGCGTATACGTGGTCGATTTCGAGGGCGGTCCTTGCTGGGCGCACTGCAGCTCGGAACGGAGCGGACCCGTCTACGTCACGAGGATCACGCGGGGTGGCGAGCTCTCCCGCGGCTGGGGCATTCAGGGCGTGCAGATGCGTCCGCTGGTGTATGACTCCTGGATGCGTGAGCGGCTGGCGATCGCCCCTGATGCGCGGCACGGTGTGTTCGCGGCCTGGGTGAACTGGGGACTTGTCACCAACGGCGTCCCCGCCGCGAGCCGCCTGATCGTCCAGGATGTCGCGCCGGATGGGGCGATGCAATGGGGAGAGGCCGGAGTCGTGATCGAGAGTGTTGTTGATCCGAGCCAGGCTCCCGTTCTCAGGCCTGACGGTGCGGGTGGCGCACTCGTGTTCTGGGGAGAAGTGGATTCCACGGACGGCGCGACTCGCGTACACGGACAGCACCTGTCCGCAAGCGGGCAGGCGCTGTGGGGAGCGCCGGGCCGGACAGTCTCCCGGCTTCCGCTCACCCCCGGGGCGCGGCCGCTCGCGGTGAGCGACGGCGGACGCGGAGCCATCGTGGCATGGTCGAGCGGTGTCGATCCCACCCGCAGGCTGGTCGCGGTACGCATCACCGATCGGGGCGACCTGCCGTGGTCGCGGGCCGCATCCCTTCGGGGTGGCGGTGGGCCGGTCTCGGGGCTGCAGTTGGCCACGACGCGCGCTGGCGGCGCGATAGCAGTCTGGTTGAATGCTGGCTCGACGCTGGCTCCCGGCTGCTACGCACAGCGGGTTTCGACCGGTGGCCAGGTGAACTGGGCCCGCGATGGTGTGCCTGTCTGCACGGCGCCCGATGGCCATGGGCCGCCCGTGCTGGTGAGCGACGGACGTGACGGCGCCTACGTTGCGTGGTCGGATTCCCGAGCAACCGGCAAGCTGTACGCGCTCCGCCTCGACTCCCGCGGGCACGTCGCAAGGGGCTGGGAGCCGGACGGCAGCGTCGTCGCCGGCTGGCAGGATGCGGCCGGGAACGTGACGTCCCTGATTGACGGCCCCTGGCTCGTCGCCACGGGTGACGGCGCGGCGATGGTGTCGTGGGATTCCTACCAGCGGGTCCTGAGCCGCACCGACCCGATCTCCATCGAACAGTCATTCGTCATGCGACTGATGCCCGACGGCCCTGCTGTGCCGTCGACGCTGTTGTTGCTGCGCGCCCTGCCCGCCGGAAGTTCGGACGGGCCCTCGCGCGACGCGCTGCCGGCCTTCGCACTCCATGGCGTGCGCCCGAACCCGGCGCCCACCGGTGCGGTCGTCAGCTTCGTGCTGTCCGACGCGCAGCCGGCGTCGCTCGAGCTCTTCGACGTTGCGGGGCGATGCGTGTGGTCTCGTGACGTGAGTGTGCTTGGGCCAGGCGAGCATGCGGTTCGTTTGCGGGACGGTGCATGGTCGCCGCCGGGGTTCTACATGGTGAGGCTCACGCAGGGTGAACGCAGGGCCACGACGCGGGTGGCGATCGTTCATTGATGCCGGGCCGCTTCCCGCTGCAAGCCATCTGTACCAACTGTCCCCGTGGCCAGTTGGCGCGACCACGACCCAACATGCCCCGGGGCATGTTGAGGGTCACGCCGACGAACATGCATCGGAGCACGCTCCACACGTCGCGACCCCCGCCGCGCTCCCCCGCTCCGCCAACGTCCGTGTAGGATGCCCGCTCGGCATCAGCAACCCGGGCCCGGACCACGGAGGGAACATGCGAACACGCACCAGACCGCACCGCCCGGCCGTGAAGCGCGTGCGCGTCGCGGCGGACGCATCCGCGTGATCCGCGACCGGCTGCGCGAGATCGGCGGCGGGCTGCCGCGCCCGTTTTGGGTGCTGTTCGCAGGCATGTTCGTCAATCGAATCGGCACGTTCGCGGTGCCGTTCATGGCCATCTACCTCACGCAGGCGCGCCACTTCTCGCTCGCCACCGCCGGCGTGGTCGCTTCACTCTGGGGTGCGGGTTCCATGATCGCGAGCCCGGTGGGCGGCTACCTCGCGGATCACGTCGGCCGCCGCCGCACCATGGTGGGCGCGCTCGCGCTGGGCGGCTGCGGCATGATCGCGCTCGGCTTCGCGCACGGCCTGGCGCAGATCGCGCCGGCCGTCTTCGTGGTGGCGCTCGTCGGCGAGAGCTACCGGCCCGCCATGCAGGCCGCGGTCGCCGACATCGTGCCCGCCGGGGACCGCATCCGCGCGTACGGGCTCGTGTACTGGGTCATCAACCTCGGCGTCGCGATCGGGCTCACGCTGGGGGGTGTGCTCGCCGCGCGCTCGTTCCTGCTGCTGTTCGCCGGCGACGGCCTCACGAGCCTGGCCTTCGCGTTCATCGTGTGGCGCGCGCTGCCGGAGACGCGCCCCGCGCCCGGCGCCCACGGCTCCGCGGTGCGACCGCAGGGGCTCGTGCGCGGCTTCCTCGCGCCGTACCGCGACCGGTCGTTTCTCGCGTTCATCGCCCTCAGCGCGCTCGTGCTGCTCGTGTTCATGCAGCACGCGACCGCGCTGCCGCTCGACATGGTCGCGCACGGCGTGCCCCGCGCCTCGCTGGGGCTCGTGATGGCCGTCAACGGCATCCTCATCGTCTTCGTGCAGCCGTTCCTGGCGCCCCGCCTCGCGGCGCGCAACCGCTCCCGCGTGCTCGCGGCCGGCTGCACGCTCGTGGCCGCGGGATTCGGCCTCAACGCGTTCGCACACGGCGCGGCCACGTTCGCGTTGAACACGGCGTTGTGGACGCTGGGCGAGATCTGCGTGCTGCCGATCGCCAACGCGGTCGTCGCCGACATCGCGCTGCCCGAACTTCGCGGCCGCTACCAGGGCGCGTACGGCCTGTGCTTCGGCCTCGCAGGTTTCGCCGCGCCGCTCGCCGGCACGGCGACCCTGCAGCACGCGGGTGCGCGCACGCTGTGGCTGGGCTGCTTCGCCGTCGCCCTCGCGGTGGCCGCGGGGCACCTGGCGCTCGAGCCGCGCCTCACGCGCCTGCGGATGGCGCGGCTGCGGGCGGGGGGATAGCATGCCGCCGATGGCTCCCCGGTCCATGCCGTCCACCATGCTGCCCGCGCTGTTCGCCCTTTCGCTGTTGCCGCTCGCGCCGCTGTGCGATGCGCGTGCGCAGGGTGCATCGCCCGTCGCCGCCGACTCGCTCGCCGCGGCGAGCGCCGACTCCGCCTCGGCGCCGCGCGCGAACGCGGCGCCGCGCGACGAGGAGTTCCCGGTGACGCTGGGCAGCTTCACCACCACGCTGCACGGCAGCCGGCCCGGGCGCACCGCGAACATCGTGCTCGCCGCCGAGGCGCTCGACGGCGCTGTGGTCGCGCCCGGCGAGGTGCTCTCGTTCAACGCGGTGGTGGGGCCGAGAACGCTGGAGCGCGGCTACCAGGCCGCGCCGGTCATCCTGCACGAGACGAGGCAGCTGCAGACGGGCGGCGGCGTGTGCCAGGTGGCGTCCACGATCTTCGCGGCGGGCATGCTCGCGGGGCTTTCGAGCGTGGAGCGCTGGCGGCACTCCTCGCCGGTGGACTACATCGCGCCGGGCGAGGACGCGACGATCGCGTGGGGCGCGAAGGACATGAAGCTGCGCAACGACCTCGCGCAGCGCGTTCGGCTGCGCGTGCGCGTGCTGGGCGCCACGCTGAGCGCGCGCATCGAGGGCGAGGCGCCGCCGGCGCACGAGTACGAGCTGGCCACCGACGAGCGCGAGCTGCCGGCGGACCCGGGCGTGGAGGGTGCGCGGCCGGGGCGCGAGATCGAGTTGTACCGCGTGCGCCGGGACGCCCGTGGCGCCGACGTGCGCGAGTTCGTGCACCGCGACGTGTACCCGCCCACGCGCGGGCGGCAGGCGCCGTGACGATCCTCGCGCGCCTCGCGCCGCTGCTGCTCGCCGTGCTGGCCGCCGCGGGCTCGCCGGAGCTGGAGCCGTACCGCGCCCTGTCGCGCGACCCGGCCGCGTGCGAGTCGCTGCTCGCAGCGGCGCGTGCGGGGCTCGCGCGCGGGCTGGAGACGGGCGCGCCGGCGCCCCCGGCGACGGGGCCCGCGTGGCCGGGCTCGCCGCGGCCGGTGTACGTCACGCTGGTGCACGGCCGCGCCACGCGCGCGTGCGTGGGCTCCGACGCGCCGCTGGGCGGCTCGCTGGCGGCCACGCTCGAGGCGCTGGGCGAGCGCGTCGCCGCCAGCGACCGGCGCCACCCGCCGCTCGACGAGGGCGAGCTGGACACGCTGCGGCTCGTGATCGCGTTCGCGGGCGATGCGCGGCCCGTCGCCGATCCGCTCACCGTCGATCCCGTGCACGAGGGTCTCAGGATCGAGACCGACCTGGGCGCGATCGCGTTCCTGCCGGGCGAGGCCCGCACCGCGTCGTGGGCGCTGCGCGAAGCGCGCCGCGCGGGCGTGCTCGTGGGTTCCGTCTCCGAAGCTCGATGCAGTCGCTTTGCCGCCGTCGTCATCCAGGGCCCGGCCGGGAGTATCGCAGCGGGCCGGGCCCACCATTCAAAGGAGTCGCCATGAACCGGGCCGTCCGTCACGCGCTCGTCTTCCTGTTCATCACCGCCTTCGCCTGCCTCGCGCTTACCGCGCACGCGGGCTCGACGCGCATCACCGGCCAGGTGATCGACGCGTCCACGCTGGCGCCCGTCGCGGGCGCAGACGTGGAGCTGCAGAACGCGGGCGGCGGTCCCGGCTATCACCGCACGCGCAGCGATGCGCAGGGCGGGTTCGCGTTCGAGGGCGTCTCGACCAACCGCTACTACGTGTTCTCGGTGGGCGCCGACGGCTACACGGACTGGGCGCTGGACAGCTGGGAGTTTCCCTCGGCGCAGCGCGAGGTGCGCATCGTCGTGCCGCTGGACCGCGCGGGGAGGCTGACGCTGCACGTCACCGCCGCGGACGGCAGAACGCCGGTGGCGGCGGCGCGCGTGAACGTGAGCAGCGAGCGCGACTCGCGCTGGAGCGACACCTCCACGCGCGGTCCGGACGCGCGCTACACCTCGAAGTTCGGCGACGTCGCGTTCGACGGGTTGCGCGCGGGGCAATGGACCGTTCAGGTGCAGGCGGCGGGACTGCGCACGGTGGAGTCGCGCGGCGTGTCCGTGCGCCGCGGCGAGACCACGACCTTGCGCCAGAGCATGAGCCGGCCGGGCAGCGTGTCGGGCTCGGTGCGCCTGGCGGACAGCACAGGTGTCGCGGGCGTGAACGTGGTGGCGCGCGGGCCGGCGGAGGCCACCGCGACGACCGACGCGGGCGGCTTCTACACGCTGGGCGAGCTGGAGCC
>CAIXRL010000348.1 GCA_903921835.1 Candidatus Eiseniibacteriota bacterium
CAGATCGACTGCCGCGTGTTGCGCCGTGGCGTCCTTGAGTTCGGTCGGTTCGGCTACGTGTAAGAGTCGGGAGGGCGAGTGGCGAGCGAAGCAACCTTCTCCGTCGGCTCCCTGGTGCGCGTGCGCGGCCGGGAGTGGGTCGTGCTCCCGGACTCCACCCAGTACGCGGACCTGCTCGTCCTGCGCCCGCTCGGCGGGACCGACGACGAGATCGCCGGGATCTACCTGCCGCTGGAGACGCCGGTGTCGGCCGAGTTCCCCCTGCCCGATCCGGCGGCCGAGATGGGCAACCATCGCTCCTGCGCGCTCCTGCGCGACGCCGTGCGGCTGGGGTTCCGCTCCGGCGCCGGGCCGTTCCGGAGCCTGTCCCGGATCGCCATTGAGCCGCGGCCGTACCAGCTCGTGCCGCTGCTCATGGCGCTGCGCCAGGACACGATCCGCCTGCTGATCGCAGACGACGTCGGCATCGGCAAGACCGTGGAGGCGTGCCTCATCGCCCGCGAGCTGCTCGACCGGGGCGAGATCCAGCGCCTGGCGGTGTTGTGCCCGCCACACCTCGCGGAGCAGTGGCAGCGGGCGCTCACCGACCAGTTCCACATCGAAGCGGCCCTGGTGCTCCCGAGCACGGCCGCCCGCCTGGAGCGCGACTGCGGCCCGGGCGAGTCGCTGTTCGACCGCCACGCGCACGTCGTCGTTTCCACCGACTACATCAAGGCCGAGAAGCGCAGGCACGAGTTCCTCCGCGCCTGCCCGGAGTTCGTGATCGTGGACGAAGCCCACGGCTGCGCCGCGCCCGTGGGGCCAGGGCGGTACCGCCAGCAGCGCCACGACCTCCTCGCCGGGCTCGCCCAGGATGACGATCGGCACATGGTTCTGGTCACGGCCACGCCCCACAGCGGCAACGAGGCGGCGTTCCGCTCCCTGCTCGGACTCCTCGACGCGCGGTTCGCCGATCTGCCGGAGGATCTCTCGGGCGACAAGAACCGCCGCGTGCGCGAGGATCTCGCGAGCTATTTCGTTCAGCGCCGCCGCGCCGACCTCCAGGCGTACCTGGGCACCGAGACGCCGTTCCCGTCGCAGGAGGCGGCCGAGGACAGCTACACGCTCAAGCCCGAGTACCGGAAGATGTTCGACAAGTTCCTTGGGTACTGCCGCGAGCGCGTTGTCGATCCGAATGCCACTGCCCACCGCCAGCGCGTGAAGTGGTGGTCGGCGCTCGCCATGTTGCGCGCCCTCGGCTCCAGCCCAGCTGCCGCCGCTGCGACCTTGATCAACCGCGCCATGGCGGCCGACACCGAGACGCTCGAAGAGGCGGACGCCGTGGGCGGCCGCGCCGTGCTCGACCTGGACGACGAAGCGACCGAGGGCATTGACGTGGTGCCGGGATCTCAGGTCGACGATGACGAGGCGTCCTCCGATCGCAAGCGGCTCCTCGAGCTGAAGAGAGAGGTCGATGCGCTGGCAGGTGATCAGGACGCCAAGCTGGTCTACGCCACCAAGCTCGTGAAGGAGCTGATCGACGACGGGTTCGCGCCGATCCTGTTCTGCCGGTTCATCCCCACGGCCGAGTACGTGGCGAACCACCTACGCCAGAAGCTGAAGGGCGTCGCGGTGCAGGCGATCACCGGCAAGCTCACCCCCGAGGAGCGCGAGGAGCGCGTCGCCGATCTCGCCTCGAACGACCGCCGCGTGCTCGTCTGCACCGACTGCCTGTCCGAGGGGATCAACCTCCAGGAGTCGTTTGACGCGGTGATGCACTACGACCTCTCGTGGAACCCGACCCGGCACGAGCAGCGCGAGGGGCGCGTGGATCGCTACGGCCAACCGAGCCCAGTCGTGCGGACGTGCACGTTCTACGGGCAGGACAACCCGGTGGACGGCTTCGTGCTCGACGTGCTCCTGCGCAAGCACAAGCGCATCCGCACGCAGCTCGGCATCACCGTGCCGGTGCCCATGGACACCAGCGTCATCGTGGAGGCGATCTTCCAGGGGCTGCTGCTCCGGAGGAAGGCGGAGCCGCAGCAGCTCCTCCTCGACTTCGCCGAGGACCCGGCCCGCAAGCAGATGGACATCCAGTGGGACGCGGTCGCGGAACGGGAGAAGAAGACCCGCAACCTGTTTGCGCAGCACCAGATGCAGAAGGCCGTGAGCGAGGACCTGGTCGTGGAGCTGGCCGAGGCGCGCCGCGCGCTGGGGAGCGGCAAGGACGTGGAACGCTTCGCAGCCGAGGTGCTTGGGAGCTACGGTGCCGCGATCTCGAAGAAGAAGAACGTTCACACCGTGGGGCTCAAGGGCGCACC
>CAIXRL010000349.1 GCA_903921835.1 Candidatus Eiseniibacteriota bacterium
CTGCTCGCCGGCACGCCCTTCGCCACCATGCCCGTGGTCGAGTTCTCGGCCGTGACCGGCGCCGGCACCGCCGAGCTGTTCGCCGCGATGGATGCGCAGCTCGCCGGGCTGGCGCTGCGCCCCGCCGAGGAGCCCGCGCGGCTGCCGGTGGACCGCGTGTTCATCGTCGAGGGCTTCGGCACCGTGGTGACCGGCACGCTGTGGCGCGGCCGCATCCGCACCGGCGACACGCTCGAGCTGCAGCCTGGCGGCCTGCCCGTGCGCGTGCGGCGCGTGCAGGTGCACGGCCGGACCGTCGAGGAGGCGCGCGCCGGACAGCGCACCGCGGTCGCACTTCACGGGGTCGAGCGCGAGCAGGTCGAGCGCGGCGACTGGCTGCTGGCGGGCGGGTCGCTGCGGCCCTCGAGCATCCTCGACGTGCGCTTCGAGGCGGTCGACGACCTGGAGAAGGACTGGCCCGCCAACACCCGCGTGCGCTTCCATCTCGGCGCGAGCGAGATCATCGGCCGGCTCGTGCTGCTCGAAGGCGAGAGCGTCGCACCGGGCGAGAGTGCGCTCGCGCAGGTGCGCCTCGAGCGCCCGACCGTGGCCGCGCGCGGCGACCGGTTCGTGATCCGCCGCTACTCGCCCTCGCACACCATCGGCGGCGGCAGCGTCATCGAGCCGGTGGCCGCCAAGCGCCGCCGCCACGGCGCGCTCGATGCGCTCGAGGTGCGCGAGAGCGGCTCGCTCGAAGCCCGGCTGCTGCAACTGGTCGAGGCCGAGACGACACCGATCTCGACCTCGCGGCTCGCGCAGGTGGTGGGGGAGAGCCAGACCGTGACCCAGGCCGCGCTCGAGCACCTGCTCGAGGACCACGAGATCGCGATGCCGCTGCCCGACCGCTGGCTCGCGCTGAAGAAGTGGCACGGCGCGCTCGAGATCATCGAGCGCGAGGTGCGCGGCTACGCCGGCAAGTACCCCGCGCGCTTCGGCTACCCCAAGGGCGAGCTGAAGAGCGGGCTCAAGGTGGCGATGGAGGGCACGCTGTTCGACATCGCGTTCCACGCGCTGGAGGAGGAGGGCCGCCTCGAGGTGCGCGGCCAGCGCGTGCGGCCCGCCGATTCGCCCTGGGAACCGCCCGCCGCGACCGCGGAGGCGCTGAAGAAGCTCGAAGCGCAGCTCGATGCCACCGGCATGAGCGTGCCCGACGCGCTGCAGTGGCAGGGCAAGCCCGACTCCGCCGCGGCGGAGGTCGCCACGCTCGGCCTGTTCCTGGAGCGGCTGGTGCGCGTGAACCAGGAACTGATCTACACCTCCCACCAGATGAAGGTCCTGCGCGCCAAGCTCGCCGACCACTTCGCGAAGAACGCGGTGCTCACCATGGCCGAGTTCAAGGAGATGGCCGGCGTGAGCAGGAAGTACGCGGTGCCGCTGCTCGAGCACTGCGACCGCGTGGGCTGGACGGTGCGGGCGGGGGACGAGAGGAAGAAGGGCGGGCGGTTGGCGTAGGGGCGGGGCGGGACTCAGACCGCTTTCCGGAAGGCTTCGTAACGCTCCTCAAGAAAATCCGCTCGCGGCCTGAGTTCATGGTGCCTGGGCACGACCAACAGCTTCTGGTTGTGCCGTTCCTGGAGTCCGTGCCCGAGCATGGGGCCGTCCTCTTCCTCCAGGATGTCCTTTCGGATTTCGATGACGAGATCTGGCCTGATACCCAGGATGTTGCTGTCGAAGGCAGCATGGTGAAGCTTGCAGAGCGCGATTCCATTCGACACCCAGGGCTCGCCCTTCGGGTGGCCATCGGGCAGGATGTGCGCGGCATCGAGGAGCTCCGGGTGCCGGAGTCGGCAAATCGAGCAATGGTCTCGATAGGCACGCAGCACCCGATCCCTGAAGCTGCGCTGGTGTAGTCGCTGCTGCACCTGAGCGGTGACGTAGAGGCGACGTCCCTCGGCTACCCGATCGGTGAGCTGATCCCTGCCCGACAGGAACTCCTTCTTTTCGTCAACAGCGACGGTGAAGGAAAGCGACTGCGGCTCATCACCAACAATGAAGACGGGCCACTCGGCCGTGTAGCGGCCTGGCATCAACCCGTAGAAGTAGACAAGTGGGATCTGGCGCTGCATCGCCAGCCTGAGGCCGACGTTCTCGCGGTGTTGGGGATCGGTGCCCCGGTACTTGTAC
>CAIXRL010000350.1 GCA_903921835.1 Candidatus Eiseniibacteriota bacterium
ATGCTCGCCGCCACGCGGGGCTCCCCGGGAGTGACCGGCAACATCACGCTGGACGCGCACCGCAACGCCACCAAGCCCGCGGTCGTCCTGGAGATCAAGGGCGGCAAGAAGGTCTACAACACGACCATCAACCCGTAGGGGCCGTGTCCGAGTTCCTGCAGCAGCTCGTCAACGGGGTGACCTGGGGGAGCGTGTACGCCCTGATCGCGCTGGGCTACACGATGGTGTACGGCATCCTCAAGCTCATCAACTTCGCGCACGGCGACATCTACATGCTGGGCGCGTTCATCGGCCTGTACACCTCGCGGTGGCTGCGCGCGGGGGAGGAGCCGAGCCCCGTGAAGGCGATGCTGGTGCTGCTCACCAGCATGGTGGTCAGCGCACTCATCGGCCTCGTGATCGAGCGCTTCGCGTACAAGCCGGTGCGCCGCTCGCCGCGGCTGGCGGCCCTCATCACCGCCATCGGCGTCTCGCTGCTGCTCGAAAACGGCGGCGTGCTGCTGTTCGGCCCCGACCCCAGGTTCTTCCCGCAGCTGATCCCGTCGCACAACGTCTCGCTCGGGCTCGGGGTCGTCATCAGCAACCAGCAGATCATCGTGCTGGCCGTCTCGCTCGGGCTGATGTTCCTGCTCCGCCTGCTGGTGACCCGGACGCGCGTGGGCAAGGCCATGCAGGCCGTTTCGTACGACCACACGGCCGCCGCGCTGATGGGCATCCCGGTGGACCGCATCATCACCTTCACGTTCATGATCGGCTCCTCGCTGGCCGCCGCGGCCGGCGTGCTCGTGGCCCTGCAGAGCCCCAGGATCGACCCGTACATGGGCATCATGCCCGGCCTGAAGGCGTTCGTCGCCGCGGTTCTGGGCGGCATCGGCAACATCCCGGGCGCCGTCGTCGGCGGGCTGGTGATGGGCATTGCCGAGGTGCTCGTGACGGGCTACATCTCGCCCACCTATCGCGACGCGATCGCGTTCGTCCTGCTGATCGTCATCCTGCTCGTGCGGCCCGCGGGCATCTTCGGCAAGTCCGTGGCGGAGAAGGTCTGACATGAAGCGCCTGCTCGGGCCGCTCGTGACGCTGGCCGTTCTCGTGGGGCTCAACACCGTGCTCCAGCGGACGCTCAATCCGTACTACCTCCAGGTGCTGATCCTGGTCGGCATCAACATCATCCTCGCCGTCTCGCTGAACCTCGTGAACGGCTTCACGGGCCAGTTCTCGATCGGCCACGCCGGCTTCATGGCCGCGGGCGCCTACGGTTCGGCCATGTTCACGCTCCGGGTGGGCCAGCCGCTGGTGGCCGCGCTCGTCGCGGCGCACGTGCCGGCCGGCGTGGCGCAGGGCGCGGCGCTGCTGCTGGCGCTGGTGCTCGGCGGCCTGCTGGCGGCGCTGTTCGGCTACCTGGTCGGGCTGCCCAGCCTGCGGCTGCGCGGCGACTACCTGGCCATCGTCACGCTGGGCTTCGGCGAGATCATCCGCGTGCTGATCCTTAACATCGACGTCATCGGAGGACCGCGCGGGCTGCCCGGGATACCCAAGTGGGCGAACTTCTTCTGGGTCTTTCTGGGCGTGGTCGCGGTGATCGTGCTGTCGCGCAACCTGGCGCGCAGCACGCACGGGCGGGCGCTGTTCGCCATCCGCGACGACGAGGTCGCCGCCGAGGCGCTGGGCGTGGACACGACGCGCTACAAGATCACCGCGTTCGTGCTGGGCGCGTTCTTCGCCGGCGTCGCGGGCGGGCTGTTCGCGCACTACCTGTGCTACCTGAACCCGAACTCGTTCACGTTCCTCAAGAGTATCGAGATCATCGCCATGGTCGTGCTTGGCGGCATGGGCAGCGTCTCCGGCGCGGTGCTGGCCGCGGTCGTGCTCACGCTGGCCCCCGAGCTGCTGCGGCCGGTGAAGGAATACCGCATGGTGATCTACTCGCTCATGCTGATCGTGCTCATGATCACGCGCCCGCAGGGGCTGCTGGGCACGCGCGAGCTGTCGCTCGGCTGGCTGACGTCCCGCCGCCGCGCCGCGGGAGGCGGGGCGTGAGCGCGCCGCTGCTCCAGCTCGAGGGCTGCACGATGCAGTTCGGAGGGCTCAAGGCCGTCGCCGATCTCTCGCTCGCGATCCAGCCCGGCGAGCTGGTCGGCCTGATCGGGCCCAACGGCGCGGGCAAGACCACCGTGTTCAACGTCATCACCGGTGTCTACGCGCCCACGCAGGGCCACGTGCGCTTCGGCGGGCGCGAGATCTCGGGGCTCAAGCCGAACCGCATCGCCTCGCTCGGGATCACGCGCACCTTCCAGAACATCCGGCTTTTCTCGCGGCTCTCCTGCCTCGACAACGTCGCGGTGGCGACGCACCCGCACCGCAGGGCGGGATTGTGGCCCGCGATCTTCCGCACGCCGGGCTTTCTGGCGGACGAAGCGGCGCTCGAGCGTGAGGCCATGGACATGCTGGAGGTGCTCGGGCTGGGCAGCCTCGCGCACGCCCGGGCCACCGGGCTGCCCTACGGCCAGCAGCGGCGGCTCGAGATCGCCCGCGCGCTCGCAGGCCGCCCGAAGCTGCTGCTGCTGGACGAGCCCGCGGCGGGGCTCAACCCGCAGGAGACCGGGGAGCTGATGCGGCTGATCCAGGAGATCCGCACGCGCTTCGCGCTCACGATCCTGCTC
>CAIXRL010000351.1 GCA_903921835.1 Candidatus Eiseniibacteriota bacterium
AACTCCTACCTCGAACCCGTCGTGCGTTCACGCGGACCGCGTGTGCCCTACACCAACCTGCAGCTGACCGAGCTGGTCGCGGACAGTGCCGCGGTCCCGGCTCTGGCCGGCATCCCGATCGATAGGGGCCAGCACGTCGTGCTGGCGCCCGCTCGCGACCATCCGCTCAACTTCGTCGTGGAGCACGCGCTGCTGCGTGAACTGACGCGCCGCGGTTTTCAGGTCGCCGTGCGCCATGGCGCGGTGCCGGACGACAGCGTCGGGGTGCTGTTCGCTCATGCCGGCGATCCGCTCCTCGAGTACACGCTGGGCTCGGCCAAGGTGTCCTACATCCGGCTCGTCGGCTGGCTGCCGGGTCGCGTCAGGATCGAGCGCCAGGCGCTGGTGCAGGGCTCGCTGTCGCTGCGCGACCCGGTGACCTCACGCGTGCTGTGGACCGGCGAGATCGGCCACAACTTCGTGGACCGGTTCGCCCGCGGCGAGGTGGCGCTCGTCGAGGACGCGCGATACCCCGACCTGAAGAACGACGTGCCCAACCGCGGCGTGGACAAGCTGACCGAGCCGGTGATCGTGATCGCCATCGTCGGCGGTCTCATCGCACTCTTCTTCCAGAACAAACCGTGATCGTCCGCACCCACCGCTCCCCGGAGGGAGGACCTTTGGCTGGATCCAGGAAAATCGCGCTCGCCGCGGTCGTGCTCGGCGTGCTGCTCGCGGGGTGTGGCGCGTCGATCATGCCGCAGATCCACAACGAAGCGGACCGCATCATCGTGGCACGCCGCATGTACGACAAGGGCGAGTACGCGGTCGTGGTCGAGCTGCTGAACAGCTACACGACCACCGGCACCGGCAGCGCCGACATCGACCAGGCTGTCTACCTGCTCGGCAACGCGTACATGAAGCAGAAGGAGTTCGCCAGCGCGCAGGCGCAGTTCGAGCGCATTGCCCGGGACTATCCCGAGAGCGACAGCGCCACCGCGGCCTCGTACCGCCTCGGAGAGGCGTTCTTCGGCCAGTCCCGCGGTTCGGACTTCGACCAGGAGTTCACGCTCAAGGCGCTCGCGCAGTGGCGGAGGGTGACGCAGGACGTGCCCGGCAGCGCGTGGGCCACTCTCGCCGACGACAACATCGCCGTCTGCCGCACGCGGCTCGCGCGCAAGCTCTGGCGCAGTGGCGACCTGTACGTGAAGCAGAACCTCTACGAGCCCGGGCTCGTGTACTACCGCAGCGTGATCAACGAGTACTCCGACACGCCGGTGCTCGGGGATGCCCTCATCGGCCTCGCCGTCGCGGACGCGCGCCTGGGGCGCAAGGACACGGCCCTGGTGGTGCTGCGCGACCTCGAGAAGCGCTTCGAGGGGCGCGAACTCGGACTGCGTGCGGCGCAGGTGCGCGCGAAGGTCGAGCGCTGGCCGGCCGCGGGCGACACCAAGCACGCCCGCCACCGCTCGGTCGAGGCGGCGCAACCCGTGCCGCAGGCGACGACGCCGTCCACGACCACACCGTTCGGGCAGTGAACGCGGACCGTCGCCGTGTTCGTCCCGGGGCGCCCGGGAAGCTGGGCGTGTTTGGCGGCACGTTCGACCCGCCGCACGTGGGGCATCTCGCGCTTGCCGAGTGGGCGCGGGAGGAGCTGGGCCTGGACCGCGTGCTTTTCGTGCCCGCGGGCGCGCCGCCCCACAGGGCCGCCCCGCGCACGAGCGCGGCGAGCCGCCTGGCGCTGACCCGGCTCGCGGTGCGCGGCAACGCCGCGTTCGCCGTCGAGCCCATGGAGGTTCGCCGCCGCGGTCCGTCGTACACGGTGGACACGCTGCGCGCGCTCGGCGCCCGCCACCCGGTCGCCGAGTTGTGGCTGCTCGTGGGCGCCGACACCTACGCCAGCATGAACACCTGGCGCGAGATCGCGGCCATCGCGCACATTGCGGCGATCGCGGTGGCGGCGCGTCCGGGGACGCGCCTGTCGCGCCGCGCGGCGTGGGCGCGGGGCGGGCGCGGGGTGCGCTTCCTCGGCAATCCCGTGCTGGACGTTTCCTCGAGTACCGTGCGCGAGCGAGCCCGCGCAGGGCACAGCCTGCGCTATCTGGTGCCCGATTCCGTCGCCGTCGCGATCGCCGCGCGGCGGCTCTACCGGAGGAGTGCGTGACCTACCGTCCCCGCGAGTTCTGGGAGCAACGCCTCGCCGAACAGTTCGACTTGCGCGGCACCGGCGAAACGAGCATGAGCGCCGCGTACAACGACGCCTGCTACGCGCTGCGGCGCGAGGTGCTCGGCCGCGCGCTGGCCGATGCGCGCACCGACGTGCGCGGCCGCACCGTGCTGGACATCGGCTGCGGCACGGGCTTCTGGACCGAGTACTACGTTTCGCGCGGCGCGGTCTACACCGGCGTGGACATCGCCGAGACCAGCGTGCAGCGCCTGCGCGAGCGTTTCCCGGCGGCCACGTTCCTGCACGCCGACGTGAGCGAGGCCGACCTGCCGGGCACCTACGACATCGTCAACGTCTTCGACGTGCTCTACCACATCACCGACGACACGCGCTTCGACGCCGCGCTGCGCCGGCTCGCGGGCGCGGTGAAGCCCGGCGGCCTGCTGCTGCTGACGGACCTGTTCTCCGACGCGCCGGGCCTGGCGGAGCACAACAAGATGCGTTCGCTCGTGCGCTACCGCGCCGTGCTCGACGCGGTCGTGAACTTCGACTACGCGCCGCTGCGCCCCACCCACGTGCTGCTGAACTCGTCCCTGGGGTTCTGGCGCTTCCTGAACCGCGCGCCAGGCCTGCTGCTGGCGCTCGACCGCATGCTGCTCGGCGCGGGCGCGGGACAGGACGACCACCACAACCGGTTGCTCGTCGCGCGCCGGACGCGCTGACGGCGGCGCGCCGGAGAGGCCATGCCCACTTCCGAGCACCAGCAGATCCCGTACGTCGTGGACGCGATCGTCCGCGAGCAGCCCGCCAGCGTGCTCGACGTGGGTTGCGGCTGGGGCAAGTACGGCGTGCTCACCCGCGAGTACACGCAGGCCACGCGCGTGGACGCGATCGACGTGAACCCGCCGCGCTATCCCGTCTACGACCACTTCTACGCCGGCGACCTGCGCGTGCTGGACACCGTGCTGCCCGCGGACGCGCCGCGCTACGACCTCGCGATCTTCCTGGACGTGATCGAGCACTTCGAGAAGGACGTCGCCTGGCGCGTGTGCGAGCAGCTCACGGCGCGCGCGAAGCGCGTGCTCATCACGACGCCGTGGGGATTCCGGCCGCAGGAGATCCCGGGCATGCCGTTCGAGACGCATCGCTCGGGCTGGTACCCGTGGGAGTTCGGGGCGCGCTACCGCGTGCACCGGACGAAGCTCTTTCCGGGTCACTACACGAAGCACCTGCACCTGCCGCGGCTCTGGCAGCTGCTGGTGGTGATCGGGCGCGGGGGTCAATAGCGGCTCCTCGCGGCGGCGCAGCAGATGACTCCTGTCATTTGCCCAGGGAATGTGTCCGAATGGGCGTGGGTTGAATCGCCCCCGAATGTGCCCGTCCGCAGCACCGTGGTAGGGTACCGCTACCGCTTGGAGGCATCCTCTCGCACGAGGATTCCCGACGGTTGGGCTGGCCATCGTGCAACGGAGCAGTGAATGACCACGCTTGATCAAGCGGAGTCCGAGGGCAACGAGGTCGAACGGTCGACCGAACGCCGGTTTCGGCGTGCTGTCGTGGTGGGAACCGCCGTCGCCGCCGTCATCGCCATCGCCGGCATTCTTGGCTACGTCCCCGGGTTGCGAGCGTTCGGCAGTATTCGCCCGGATTACATCCCGATGGCACCCAGTACCGCGGCGTGCATCCTGATCTTCGCTGCGGCCCTCTATGGCCACGACCGAAAGCGGTGGACGGATCCGGCCGGAACCGGCATGAGCGCTCTCGTCCTGCTCGTCGTGGTGTTTGGCTTGCTCGATATCGTGGGGAACTTCGCCGGGCTGGATCTCACCGGAGAAGACCGGCTGACGAGCGGCATGGGTACACTCGCCGGAATCCCCATTGGTCGCATGTCCGTGGCCACCTCGTTCACCGTCGTGATTGCGGGCGTGGGCACGTTGCTGGCCTGCCTGCGCGCCTGGACTGTTCGCCGCCGCGAGCGCCTCGAGCACGTGGCCTCGAGTCTGGGTGTGGTGACGGGGCTGCTGGGTGGAACGGTCGCGCTTGGTTACCTGTTTGGCACCCCCCTGATGTACGGCGGCAGCACGGTGCCGATGGCGCTGACAACATCGATCGCCTTGCTGTGCACGGGCGCCGCGTTGGTTGCGACCGCCGGTCCCAGGAGCTTCCCGATGCGCCACGTGGTCGGTGACTCGCTCGCGCCCAGGCTCTCACGGATCTTCCTCGGGTTGACGGCCTCGTCACTGCTGGTGGAGGGCATCCTGGCGCAGAGAGTCGCGGTTTCCAGGGCCGCCAACTCCGTGCTGCTGACGTCGGGGCTCATCATCGTCACCTGTGCGATCGTGGCGTACGTCGTCGCAAGGGTGGCACGCGGTTTTGGCACGCGCCTCGAGGAGAGCACCCGGCAGCTGCGCGAGAGCGAGGAGCGCCACCGCACCATTCTCGAAACGGCCATGGACGGCTTCTGGCTCGTGGACGCGGAAGGGCGCCTGCTCGAAGTGAATGAAGCCTACGGCCGGATGAGTGGCTACGGCATGCAGGAGCTGCTGGCCATGCACATTTCCGACCTCGAGGCCGTCGAGACGGCCGAGGACACGGGAAGGCACATCCGAAAGATCATGGCGAGTGGCGAGGATCGGTTCGAGTCCCGGCACCGCCGCAAGGACGGCAGCGTATTCGATGTGGCCGTCAGCATTCAGTACCGCGCTGCCGGCGTTGGTGGACTTGCCGTCTTCATTGGGGACATCACCGCGCGCAAGCGGGCGGAAGCCGTGCTGCACCAGCAGGAAACCCATGTGCGCAGAATGCTCGAATCCATGTCGCTCATCGGCCTCATCCTGGATCCACAGGGGCGGATCGTGTTCTGCAATGACTACTTCCTGTCGCTCACGGGCTGGACCCGCGCGGACGTGATGGCCCGGAACTGGTTCGACACGTTCCTGCCGCCGGACGTTCGGGACGGAGTGAGGAACGAGGTCTTCACCGACGGCCTCGCCCGGGGGACGATGGCCGCTCACTTCGAGAACGAGATCGTGACGCGCGACGGTGGGCGACGGGTGATTCGGTGGAGCAACACTGTGCTGCGCGACGTGACGGGCTCGGTGGACGGCGTGGCCAGCATCGGCGAGGACGTGTCGGCGCGCCGCCAGGTGGAGGAGGCGCTGAAGGAGAGTGAGTTCTTCTTCCGCGAATCGCAGCGGGCGGCCAGAATCGGGTCATACCACCTGGATTTGACCACGGGACTCTGGAAGTCGTCGGAGGTGCTGGACGCCGTCTTCGGCATCGACGCGTCGTACGTGCGCAGCATCAGCGGGTGGGGGGACCTGATTCATCCCGACGACAATGCGGTGATGACGCAGTACCTGCAGGGCCAGGTGCTCGGCAAGGGGGTGAGGTTCGACAGGGAATACCGGATCGTGCGCAAGTCGGACGGTGCCGTGCGATGGGTGCGCGGGCTCGGCGAGCTGGCCTACGGCGCGGATGGCGCGGTCACCGCCATGACGGGGACGATCCAGGACGTCACCGAGAGCAAGGTGGCGGACGAGCGGTTGCGCACGAGCGAGGAGAAGTTCCGCAGCCTGTTCAACAATGCCCAGGTCGGGATGTTTCGGACGCGGCTCGACGGTTCGGAGGTGCTCGACCTGAACGACCACTACCTCCGGATCCTCGAGCGAACGCGCGAGGAACAGCTGGGCCGTCCCTCGGAGTTCCTCTGGGCAAACCCCCAGGAGCGCGCGGAGATGGTGCGGCGGCTCGAGGCCGATGGACGCGTGACCGATCTCGAGTTCGACCTGCTCGACGGCGACGGCGAGGTGCGGCGATGCATTACGTCGCTGCGGCTCGTCCCGGAGGAGGGGATTCTCGAGGGATCGATCCAGGACATCACGGACCGCCGAACCGCCGAAGACGCGCTCCGCGCGAGCGAGCAGGAGTTCAGGAGCCTGGCCGAGGCCATGCCGCAGATCGTCTGGGCCACGAGGCCGGACGGCTGGAGCGTCTATTTCAACAGCAGGTGGGTCGAATACACCGGGCTCACGCTGGAAGAGAGCTACGGCCACGGGTGGAACGCGCCGTTCCACCCGGACGAGCAGCAACTCGCGTGGGATGCGTGGCAGCGCGCAACGCAGTTCGACGAACCCTACGCCGTCGAATGCCGCCTGCGGCGAGCCGACGGGGAGTACCGGTGGTTTCTCATCCGCGGCGAGCCGCTCCGGGGCGACAACGGCGAGATCCTGAAGTGGTTCGGTACGTGCACCGACATTCACGACATCAAGACGGCCGAGGAGTCTCTGCGCCTGAGCGAGCGGCGGCTCCAGGACATCACCGCGAGCATCGGAGACTGGGTGTGGGAGGTGGACGCACACGGCGTCTACACCTACGGCTCGGCCAAGGGCGAGGCCCTGCTCGGCGACGTGATCGGGAAGACGCCTTTCGACTTCATGCCGCCGGCCGAGGCCGAGCGGGTCGCAGCGATCTTCGCGGGCATCGTCGCCACGAAGGCGCCGATCCGGGATCTCGAGAACTGGATCGTCACCAGGGACGGCGAGGACGTCTGCATGCTGACCAATGGGGTGCCCATCCTCGACGCCGGCGGCAACCTCACGGGATACCGCGGCGTCGACAAGGACATCACGGATCGCAAGCGCGCCGAGCAGGAGCAGGTGCGACTCAACGCCCAACTGCAGCAGGCGCAGAAGATGGAGTCGGTGGGGCGTCTGGCGGGTGGCGTGGCCCACGACTTCAACAACATGCTCGGGGTGATCCTCGGCAATGTCGATCTCGCGCTCGGGCGGGTGGACGCCGCGGATCCGCTGAACGCCGACCTCGAGGAGATCAAGGGTGCGACCCTGCGCTCGGCCGAACTGACGCGCCGGTTGCTGGCGTTCGCCCGCAAGCAGACGGTGTCCCCCAAGGTGCTGGACCTGAACGAGACCGTGGCGGGGATGCTGCGGATGCTGCAGCGGCTCATCGGCGAGGACATTGACCTGCGGTGGACGCCGGCGGACGGTCTCTGGCCCGTCAAGATCGATCCGTCGCAGGTCGACCAGATGCTTGCCAACCTGTGCGTCAATGCGCGGGACGCGATAGCGGGCACCGGGGAGCTCACCATCGAGACGGGGCACCGCACGTTCACCGCGGCCGATTGTGTGGATCGGCCGGAGTTCGTCCCGGGCGAGTATGTGAAACTCGCGGTGAGCGACGACGGCGCGGGCATGGACGCCGAGACGCTGTCCCACCTGTGGGAGCCCTTCTTCACCACGAAGGCGATGGGCAAGGGAACGGGCCTTGGGTTGGCCACGGTCTACGGTATCGTCCGTCAGAATGGCGGGTTCGTCGACGTCCACAGTGAGCTCTCGCACGGGACCAGCTTCCGCATCTACCTGCCTCGGCACGTCGGCGAGACCGCGCCAGTGCGCGCCCAGGAGCAGCGCCCGCTGGCCGCACGCGGCCACGAGACGATTCTCGTTGCCGAGGACGAACCTGGTATCCTGGCGCTGGCGGCCAAGCTGCTCGAACTGCAGGGGTACCTGGTCCTCCCTGCGGGCTCCCCGGGCGAAGCTCTGCGACTGGCCAGGGAGCATGCCGGCGAGATCCACCTGCTGCTGACCGACGTGGTGATGCCCCAGATGAACGGACGCGACCTCGCCAGGAGCATGCTTTCGCTCCATCCGCGCATGAAGCGCCTGTTCATGTCGGGTTACACGGCCGACGTCATCGCGCACCGCGGCGTGCTGGATGACGATGTGCAGTTCATCCAGAAGCCGTTCTCGCTGGACGAGCTGACGGCGAAGGTGCGCGCGGTGCTCGATAGCGCATAGAGCACTTCGCGAGGCCCTCCTTCCCTTTGATCGCGAAACGCGCCCGCACGAGGACATCCAGGCGTTCGAGTCGCAGTCCAGGGCGGGAGACCATGGCGTCCCTGAACGATCACCGGCGGCGCAGCCGCGCCACGCAAGGGCATGCAGCCCCTTGTTCGCGCGCGGGCCGGGAGAGTAGCTTCGCGGCCTCATGTCCCGACTGATCGTCCTCGATGCGCTGGGTCTCGCGTACCGCGCCTACTACGCCATGGTGCGCTTCGGCACCGACGCCGAGGGCAAGCGCACCACGCAGCCGACGTTGTGGACGTCGCGCAAGGAACCGTCGAACGCGATCTTCGGCATGGCCGCCATCGTGACCAAGCTGCGACGCGAGCAGTCGCCCGACCTGTGGGCGCTGGCGTGGGACGGGCCGGGGCCGACGTTCCGCCACGAGATGTACCCGGACTACAAGGCGCACCGCCCGCCCATGCCCGCGGATCTCGCGTCGCAGCTCTCGCCGATCGAGGAGCTCGCGCAGTGCCTCGGACTTCCCGTGCTCGAGAAGCCGGGCATGGAGGCGGACGACGTCATGGCGACGCTGGCGCGCCTCGGCGCGGAGGCGGGCCACGATGTCGTGCTGGTCACGGGCGACAAGGACATGCTGCAGGTGGTCAACGAGCACGTGAGCGTGCTGGCGCCGCAGGGCAGGGGGGACGACTACCTGGTCCTGGATGCCGACGCGGTGCGCGCCAAGTGGGGCGTGGGCCCCGAGGGCATCCGCGACGTGCTGGCGCTCATGGGGGACTCCTCGGACAACATCCCGGGCGTCCCGGGCATCGGCGAAAAGACCGCAAGGGAACTGATGCTGCAGTTCGGTTCGCTCGACGCGATCTACGACCGCATCGCGGAGATTCACAGGCCCGCGCTCAAGCAGAAGCTCGCCGGGAACAAGGCGCTCGCGTACCTCTCGCGCGAACTGGCCACCGTGCGCGCCGACCTCGACCTGGGGGTCGCGCTCGAGGACCTGCGCAAGGCGCCCATCCGGCGCGGGGCGCTCGCGGTGTTCGCGAAGCGCTGGGAGATCCGGCGGCTGGAGACGCTCGCGCAGGAGTCGGGCGTGAGCGACGACGAAGCGGGCGCGCCCGCTCCCGCGCGTCCCGCCGGGCGGCGGAGAGCCGCCGAGCCGCGCGCGGCCGCGCCCGCAGAGGGCGCCATGGGTGGAACGACGCCGCGGCCCGCGGTCGAGCCCGGCTTTGGCC
>CAIXRL010000352.1 GCA_903921835.1 Candidatus Eiseniibacteriota bacterium
GCCGGCATGGTCGCGCTCTTCCAGGGCGGCACGCAGGCGCTCTCGCGCTCGATGTTCGCCTCGCTCGTGCCGCGCGGCCAGACCGGGGAGTTGTTCGGCTTCTACTCGGTGAGCGAGAAGCTCGCGGGCGTCGTCGGCCCGGTGTTGTTCGCGCTGGTGACACAGCTCGCGCACGGCGGGCGCATGGCCACGCTCACGCTGCTGCCGCTGTTCCTGGGCGGCGCGTGGATGCTGACGCGCGTGGACCTGGAGCGCGGGCGAAGAGCGGCGGCGGGCGAAGCCGGCCAGGACGCTGCACCAAGCGCCTGAGCGGAATCCCACCCGGGCGCGCGGCCGCACGCCGCGTACGGCGCTGGAGTACCCTGCCCGGGTGAACGAGCGGCTGCCGCGCCCCGCGACTCGCCGCGCCCACCTTTCGAAGGAGCGCACACCATGATCAAGACGCGCGGCTACGCGGCGCACGATGCGACCTCGCCCCTGGTGCCGTTCGAGTTCGAGCGGCGCGATCCCGGTCCCCGAGACGTGCACATCGAGATCCTGTTCTGCGGCATCTGCCACTCCGACCTGCACCAGGCCCGCAACGACTGGCATGGCTCTTTGTATCCCATGGTCCCCGGGCACGAAATCGTCGGCCGCGTCGCCGCGGTCGGTTCGCAGGTGAAGAAGTTCAAGGTCGGCGACCTGGCCGGCGTCGGCTGCATGATCGACTCGTGCCGCACGTGCGCCCCGTGCAGCCGCGACCTCGAGCAGTACTGCGTCGAGGGCGCGACCTGGACGTACAACGACCACGAGCGCGGCAGCGAGCGGCTTGCGTTTGGCGGCTACTCGGACCACATCGTGGTCGAGGAGCGCTTCGTCGTGCGCGTACCCGCGAACCTCGATCTCAGGGCCGTGGCGCCGCTGCTGTGCGCCGGGATCACCACGTACTCGCCGCTCATGCACTGGAAGGTCGGCAAGGGCCAGCGCGTCGGCGTGATCGGGCTCGGCGGCCTCGGCCACATGGGAATCAAGTTCGCGCACGCGCTCGGCGCGCACGTCGTGGCCATCACCACGTCGCCCGGCAAGTCCGCCGACGCGCACCGCCTCGGCGCCGACGAGGTGCTGATCTCGCGCGACGAGGCCGCCATGGCCGCGCAGGCCCGGAGCTTTCAGTTCCTGCTCAACACCGTCCCCAACGGCCACGACCTCAACCCATACGCCGCCCTGCTGGATGTGGACGGCACGATGGTGCTCGTGGGCGCGCTCACGGAACTGATGCCGCCGCTGCGCGGCTCCAGCGTGATCGGCGGCCGCAAGAGCATCGCGGGGTCCGGCATCGGCGGCATGCGCGAGACGCAGGAGATGCTCGACTTCTGCGGCGCGCACAGCATCGTCGCCGACATCGAGATGGTGTCCGCGAGCGGCATCAACGCGGCGTACGAGCGCATGCTGCGCAACGACGTCAAGTACCGCTTCGTGATCGACGCGGCGACGCTGAAGGAGTAGGCGGGCGGAGAGGGCGGCGAATGAGGAGGAGGCGCCGCGTTTCGCGAGTACTCGCGCCCCAGCTCGGCAACGCCTTCGAGGTGTGCGATTTCGGCAAGCAGGCTCACCTGGCTTTCTGATGGCTGCGAGCCCGCTTGCCGCAGGCCGTGCGACAATGTCCCGGGCGTTCCTCCCGGCTGCAATGCACGCACCTCGGACCGTTGCGCTCTCCCGCCGCACAGCGTCGTCGCTCAGCCGCGCGTACCGCCGCGTCGTGACGACGCTGGCGTGTCCGAGAATCCGCTGCAGCGCGGCGAAATCAGAGGGGAGGGCGACTGCCCTCCCCGGAGCGTGCGCCGATCAACCCCCGCCCTATCGCAACACGGCGACCCTTGTCGTCGTCCGATGCGCGCCCGCGCGAAGCTCGACCAGATAGATACCCGCGCGCACGTCCTGGGCGCCGTCGGCGCCCAGGTTCCAGCGCGCCTCGTGTGCGCCGGCGGTCATGGAGCCGCGAACGAGCGTCGAAACGAGGCGGCCCGCGATGTCGTAAACGCACACGCTGACGTCCTCGCGAGCTGGCAGGCTGTACGTGATGCGGGCAGCTTCGACGAGCGGGTTGGGAGACGCGTGCACCTGGAGAACTTCGGCGACGCGAGGCGCGGATTCGACGCCCAGCCACGGCGACGCACCCGTATTCAGCAAGGTAGTCACGGTGCCCGCATGGGAGTTCGCCGCTGCCATGTCGGCGCGACCGTCACCGTTCAGGTCTCCGATCGCCACGGAGCTGGGACAGTTCCCCGAGCCGAGATCCGCCTTCGGTCCAAAGGTTCCGGTCCCGGTGCCCAGGAGAACCGATACCGTGTTTCCTGTCGCGTTCGCCACCGCAAGGTCGGCGTGACCGTCCGCGTTCAGGTCCCCGATCGCCACGCACATGGGCCCGTTCCCCGTGACGAGGTCCGTCTTCGCGTCAAATGTCCCGCTCCCGTCGCCCAGGAGAACAGACACGGTGTTCGAGCTGTAGTTCGCCACCACGAGGTCGGCCAGACCGTCCTCGTTCAGGTCCCCGATCGCGACGCTGTAGGGACTGCTCCCAGTGGCGAAGTCCGTCTTCACTCCAAATGAGCCCGACCCGCTGTTCAGAAGCACCGATAGCGTGTTCGAACTATGGTTCGCCACCACGAGATCGGCCTGACCGTCCCCGTTCAGGTCCCCGATTGCGACGGCACTGGGAGCACTCCCCGTGCCGTAGTCCGTCTTCGCGCCAAAGGCCCCGCTCCCGGTGCCAAGCAGAACCGAGACCGTGCCCGGGCCCTGGTTCGCCACCGCAAGGTCGGCGAGACCGTCCCCGTTCAGGTCCCCGATGGCCACGTCAAAGGGACTGCTCCCGGTGGCGTAGTCCGTCTTCGCGGCAAAGGTCCCGATCCCGCTGCGCAGAAGCACCGATACCGAGCTTGCGTTGTAGTTCGAGACCACGAGGTCGGCCAGGCCATCCCCGTTCAGGTCCCCGATGGCCGCGCAGATCGGGCTGGCCCCGGTGACGTAGTCGGTCTTCGCTCCGAGCGCGCCGGTGCCGGTGCCAGGCAGCACCGATACCGTATTCGCCGAGGAGTTCGGCACGGCGACGTCGGCTCGACCGTCACCGTTCAGGTCCCCGATCGCGACGGTGTGGGGAGACATCCCCGGGCCCGAGACCAGCCCCGGAGTTCCAAAGGTCCCGTCGCCGATGCCCAGATGCACCGTCACCGTCTGCGAGCCGTGGTTCGCCACCACCAGGTCTGCATGGTCGTCACCGGCCAGGTCCCCGATCGCCACGCAGCGGGGAGCGTACCCTGTGTCGTAGTCCGTCTTCGCGCCAAAAGTCCCGGCCCCGGCGCCCAGGAACACCGATATCGTGTTCGAGCCGCTGTTCGCCACCGCAAGGTCGGCGAGGCCCTCACCGTTCAGGTCCCGGATCGCCACCGAGTAGGGACTGCTCCCCGTGACGTAGTCCGTCTTCGCGCCAAAGGTCCCGGTCCCGCTGCCCATGAGAACAGATACGGTGTTCGAGCTGTCGTTCGCCACCGCGAGGTCGAGTCGACCGTCCCCGTTCAGGTCCCCGATCGCCACGCAGTAGGGATCGTTCCCGGTCACGTAGTCCGTCTTCGCGCCAAACGTCCCGGTCCCGCTGCCAAGAAGCACGGACACCGTGTTCGAGCTGGAGTTCGCCACCGCGAGGTCGAGTCGACCGTCCCCGTTCAGGTCCCC
>CAIXRL010000353.1 GCA_903921835.1 Candidatus Eiseniibacteriota bacterium
AGCGCTACGACCTGGCGCGCGTGGGCCGCTACAAGCTGAACCAGAAGCTGCCGCACGAGTTCCTGCTGCCGGGCCGCGACGTGCGCAAGAAGCTGGGTCTTGGCATTCCCGACCTGAACCACGCGACGCTGTGCCGCGAGGACTTCATCGTCATCGTCAAGTACCTGCTGCTGCTGCGCACGGGCGGCGAGATGCTGACGGACTACGGCGCGGCTGCCGCGGTGACGGACGACATCGATCACCTCGGCAACCGGCGCGTGCGCTCGGTGGGCGAGCTGCTCGCGAACCAGTTCAACATCGGTCTCGCGCGCATGGCCCGCATCATCCGCGAGCGCATGTCGCTCCAGGACCAGGACCAGATCACGCCGACCGACCTCGTCAACTCGCGCACCATCTCGGCCGTCATCCAGAGTTTCTTCGGCAGCTCGCAGCTGTCGCAGTTCATGGACCAGACGAACCCGCTGGCCGAGCTGACGAACAAGCGCCGTCTCTCGGCGCTCGGACCGGGTGGCCTGACGCGCGACCGCGCCGGCTTCGAGGTGCGCGACGTTCACTACACGCACTATGGCCGGGTGTGCCCCATCGAGACGCCGGAAGGCCCGAACATCGGCCTCATCTCGTCGCTCTCGACGTACGCCAAGGTCAACGAGTTCGGCTTCCTCGAAACGCCGTACTTCCGCGTCGTGGATGGCGTCGTGGACCGCAAGAAGCCCGAGTTCCTGGCGGCCGACGTCGAGGACCGTGCGCGCATCGCGCCCGCCCTCACGCCGTTCGACAAGAAGAGCGGTCAGATCGACGACAAGACGCTCACCGTCCGCTCGCGCGGCGAGTACCCGACCGTGGACCGCACCGAGGTCGAGTACATGGACGTGTCGCCGATCCAGCTGGTGTCGCCGGCCGCGGCGCTCATCCCGTTCCTCGAGCACGACGACGCCAACCGCGCGCTCATGGGTTCCAACATGCAGCGCCAGGCGGTGCCGCTCCTCGTCACGGAGTCGCCGCTGGTCGGCACGGGTCTCGAGGACAAGGTCGCCGAGGATTCCGGCGCCCTCGTGCTGGCGCGCCGTTCGGGAGTGGTCGAGTTCGTCTCGGGCGAGATGATCGCGATCCGCTACGAGCGCGATCCGGACGAGCCGGCGGTGGACTACAGCGAGCAGCCGAACCTGGACATCTACCGGCTGACCAAGTTCCGCCGGTCGAACCAGGACACCTGCCTCAACCAGCGCCCGATCGTCACCGAGGGCACGAAGGTCAAGCGCCTCCAGGTGGTCGCGGATGGTCCTGCCACGCGTGAGGGCGAGCTCGCGCTCGGCCGCAACGTGCTGGCGGCGTTCGTGCCGTGGGGCGGCTACAACTACGAGGACGCCATCATCGTCAGCGAGAAGCTGATCAAGAACGACGTCTTCACCTCGATCCACATCGAGGAGTTCGAGCTGCAGGTCCGCGACACGAAGCGCGGTGTCGAGGAGATCACCCGCGAGATCCCGAACGTCTCCGAGGAGGCCGTCAAGAACCTCGATGAGGAGGGTGTCATCCGCGTCGGCGCCCGCGTCCGCCAGGGCGACATCCTCGTCGGCAAGGTGACCCCGAAGGGCGAGCAGGAACTGAGCCCCGAGGAGCGGCTGCTCAAGGCGATCTTCGGCGACAAGGCCGGCGACGTGCGCGACGCCTCGCTCAAGGCGCCTCCGGGCATGGACGGCATCGTCATCGACATCAAGGTGTTCTCGCGCCGCGAGAAGGACGAGACCACCAAGCAGCAGGAGAAGAAGAAGATCGAGAAGCTCCGCCGCGAGTCCAAGAAGGAGCGCGAGCGCATCGCGGACGTCCGCCTGGCGACCGTGAAGCAGATCCTCGACGAGCAGCTGGCCAACGTGATCAAGAGCGCGTCCACGGGCGAGCCGCAGGCCCGCAAGGGCCGCAAGTTCGCCATCGACTTCATCGAGACGCTGGACCTCGACGACGTCGCGTGGGGCACGCCGGTCACCGAGGACGACAAGGTGAACGAGCGCTTCTGGGCCGGGATGGACGGCGCCCAGAACGCCTTCACGCGCTGCGAGAAGGAGCTCGAGAAGGAGATCGAGAAGGTCACTCGTGGCGACGAACTGCCGCCGGGCGTGGTCAAGCTCGTGAAGGTGTACATCGCCAAGAAGCGCAAGCTCTCGGTGGGCGACAAGATGGCGGGCCGCCACGGCAACAAGGGCGTCGTGTCCAAGATCGTCCCCGAGGAGGACCTGCCGTACCTCCCGGCGGGTGAAACGGTCGAACTCGTGCTGAATCCGCTGGGCGTGCCCTCACGCATGAACATCGGGCAGATCCTGGAGACGCACCTCGGCTGGGCGGCCTATGCGCTGGGCTATGCCTGCGCGACGCCGGTGTTCGCCGGCGCGACGCTCGCCGAGATCAAGGCCGAGCTGCGGGAGGCGAACCTGCCCGAGGACGGCAAGATCGACCTTCGCGACGGACGCACGGGCGATTCCTTCGACCAGCGCGTCACGGTCGGCTACCTCTACATGCTCAAGCTCAGCCACCTCGTGGATGACAAGATTCATGCGCGTTCGACGGGCCCGTACTCGCTCGTCACCCAGCAGCCGCTGGGCGGCAAGGCGCAGTTCGGCGGTCAGCGCTTCGGCGAAATGGAAGTGTGGGCGCTCGAGGCGTATGGCGCGGCCTACACGCTGCAGGAACTCCTCACGGTGAAGTCCGACGACGTCGCGGGCCGGTCGCGCATCTACGAGGCGATCGTGAAGGGCGAGAATCCGCCCGAGCCCGGTACGCCGGAG
>CAIXRL010000354.1 GCA_903921835.1 Candidatus Eiseniibacteriota bacterium
AAACGATGCGCAAGATTTTCTCTCTCTCAATGATCGCCCTTCTGGCGCTGACCTTCGCCATCGCCGCGCTTGGATGCGGCAAGAAGGAAGAGGCTCCGGCCGCCAGCACCGAGCAGACGACGCCTCCGGCGGATACGACTGCCAAGGCTGCGGCGGATACCACGGCTCCGGCCGGTGGTGCCATGGACACGACCCACGTGGCCAAGTAGTTCCGCGTAGGATGAAGATGTTCCCGAAGGGGGGGTGCCCAAAGCGCCCCTCCTTCTTTTTCTTCGCGGATCCGGCACGCCCCCGCAACCTCATTACCCACCGCGACGTAGGCAGGGACAGACCCGTCGAGGAGGAAGCCCCATGAGGTTCCATCCGATCGCACTCGCCGTCCTGGTGGCCGCGGCCACCGCCCTGCCTGGCCGCGCCAGCAGCGTGCCGCCGACCCTTGCTGATCGCAGCGAGAAGGTCGCGGAAGTTCACGGCCTGGCTGGTCTCGACGTGAACAACGCCCGGGGCAGGGTCGCGGTTCAACCCAGCACCGACGGGCGACTCCACGTGATCGCGACGCGCATCTTCCGCATGGGCGACGCCGCGACCGCGCGGCGCTACGCGGAGCAGACGAGCGTGCAAAGTGGACCGCGAAACGGGCGCTACGCCGTGGACGTCCGCTATCCCCGCCGGATCGAGACGGGCTTCTCCTTCTTCGACCTGTTCTCCGAGCGCGGTCGCCGGCGCCTTGACGTGCCGTCGATTGAGGTCCTGCTCGAGCTCCAGGTGCCCCCCGGCCTGCCGGTGCGCGTGACCACGTCGAGCGGCGACGTGCAGGCAGTATCCCTGTGCGATCCGCTCGCGGTCACCGTGTCGAGTGGCGACGTGACGTTGAGCGCCCTGCGCGCCGCCGCGAGCGTCCAGTCGGTGAGCGGCGACGTGGCGCTCGCGCAGGTCGCGGGTGCCCGCGTGCGCACGACGAGCGGCGACGTGAGTGTGAACGGCGTGGGCGCGCTCGATTGCGTGACGGTGAGCGGCGACATCGAGGTCAAGGGCGCGCGCGATTCGCTCGTGCTCGGCTCCCAGAGCGGCGACCTGACCGTGACGGACGCCCCGGCCGGCCTGCGCGCGCGCAGCACGAGCGGCGAACTCGACGTTCGCGGCGCCTGCGGCCGGGTATGGCTCGAGACCGCGAGCGGGGAGATTCGCACGCGCCTGCGCGCACCCTTGAGGTCGGCCGACCTCGCCAGCATCAGCGGTGAGATCAGCGCCGAACTCGTCTCCGGCCTGGGAGCGCAGCTCACCGCGTCCACCACCAGTGGCGACATCGACTGCAACGTTCCCATGACCGTCGCACGCCACGAACGCAATCGCCTCGAGGCCCGGATCGGCCCGGGCGGACCGACCATCCACATCAGCACCGTTTCGGGGAACCTGACCGTGACGAGCGGAGGAAAGTGACCATGCGACACCTGTCCGCAATCACGCACGCAGCAATCCCCGCCGCGCTCGCCATCGCCCTCGTGGCGACGGCAGCCCTGGCCCAGGAGACGATGAACTTCCGCCCGCTGCCGCCCGAGAGCCTTGCCCGGATCGAAGCCGGGCCGCGCGGTGCGGCCACCCACATCGTCGAGGTGCACGCCCCCGGCAGGCACGGCCGCGGCGGCGTGGACATCGTGATCGACTCCAGCGGCGGAATGGTGAACCTGCCCGGCGCCGGGGTTCGCGCGCCCGAGCCGCCGGAATCGCCCGAGCCGCCCGAACCGCCGTCGTCGCACGAGACGACCGGCGAGATCGTCCGGTTCGGCAGCGACATCGACGTGCCCCAGGACCAGGTCGTCGAGGGCGACGTGGTCGGCATGGGCGGATCGGTCAACGTCGACGGCAAGGTAAAGGGCAGCGTCACCTCGATGGGTGGCGACGTGACGCTCGGACCCGCATCGCGCGTGGACGGCGACGTGGTCTGCCTCGGCGGCACGCTGCGCGAGGAGCCGGGGTCATCGGTCGGTGGCCAGCACGTCACCGCCCCGAGGGCGCACGGCGCCCGCTTCCTGCTCCCGATCCTCTCCGTGGTCGGCACGGGCGTGCGGGTGCTCTATCACCTGTTCGCCATGCTGATCCTGCTCGGCATCGCCTTCGTCTTCGTGAAGCTGGCGCCCGGCCGCACGCAGGCGGCCATGGACTCGGTGCGCGACAACGCGGGCGGCAGCCTGTTCGCCGGCCTGCTCTTCTGCGGCATGCTGATCCCGTCGCTGGTCGTCCTCTCGCTGGTCGTGGCGGTGCTGTGCATCACGATCATCGGCATCCCGCTCGCGCTGGCGGCGCTCGCCGGCTACGGCGTGCTGGTGGCGCTGGCGGTCGTGTGGGGATCGGTCGTCGGCTACGCGCTGCTGGGCGGCATGCTTCAGGAGAGGCTGCGCGGCCGCTCCGCCGACCTGGTCCGCGCCGCAATGACGGGCGTCATCGCCGTCTACGGCCTGCGCATCGTCGGCGACCTGCTGCACGTGGTGCCCGTCTTCGGGGTCCTGGGCGGCTTCCTGAACGTGATCACGATCATCGCCATGGTGGTGCTCGCGACGCTCGGCGCCGGCGCGCTGGTCGGCACGGAGTACCGGCGGCGCACCGTGCAGGACTGGTGGCAGCGCACGCGGCCTGCCCGTTTCGGCCCGAACCGGCGGGACGATGATTTCCCGCCGCCGCCACCGCCACCCGCGCCCGCACCGGCAGCCGAGCCCGGGCCGGCCCCGGCATCCGCGCCCTCGCCGCCCGAGGCGTTCGCGCCTCCGCCTCCGCCACCGCCGGCGGATCCGCCCGCGCCGATCGTCTAGCCCGGAGTATTCATGAGTCC
>CAIXRL010000355.1 GCA_903921835.1 Candidatus Eiseniibacteriota bacterium
GCCTGGTACGCGGGGCAGTGGACGAAGACGTCGTACGCGTTCGGCACCTGGATCAACAAGCTGTCGTTCACGTATGGCCAGGTCGGCGGCAGCGTCGCGGAGGACTGCGACGGCAGCGCCGCGACCACCGGCGACCGCACGGCGCTCGCGAACGCGACGGTCAGCCTCATGCAGGGATCCACGACCGTCTCCGCCACCACGACCGACGCCACCGGCGCGTACGACTTCGGCTACCTCGAGACGGGGACGTACGACGTGGTCGTCACGCCGCCGGCGGGTGGTGGCGCGGTGGACGCCGTGGCCGGCACGGGCGGCGCCTCGCAGACGCGCGTGAACTCGGGAGACGTGCAGGTCGCGGTCACGAACGCACAGACGTCCACGGGCAACTCCTTCGTCGTCACGAAGCTGCACGCGCTGGCGACCGTCGCGGGCCTCACGCCGAACTTCAAGACGGTCGGCAGCATCGGTTTCACGCTGACCGTGAACGGCACGGACTTCACGAGCTGCTCCACCGTGCGCCTGGACGGTGCCGATCGCACGACCACGTTCGTGAACTCCGGCCAGCTCACCGCCGCCATCCCCGCGGGCGACATTGCGGTCCCGGGAGCGCGCGCGATCACGGTGTGGACGCCGGCGCCGGGCGGCGGCGCCTCGGGCCCGCAGTACCTCACCGTGGGCGGCACACCCGACACGCAGGCGCCGGTCGCCACCGTGACCTCGCCCACGGGTGGCGAGAGCTGGGCGGTGGGCTCGACGCACAACATCACGTGGACCGCGACGGACAACAACATCGTCGCCAGCGTGGACCTGGCGCTCTCCACGAACGGCGGCACGACGTTCCCGACCGTGCTCGCGAGCGGCCTCGCGAACTCGGGCACCTGGACCTGGACGCTGCCGTACACGCCCTCCACCAGCGCGCGGATCCGCGTGACCGCGCACGACGGCGTGGGCAACTTCGGCGCCGACTCGAGCCACGCCAACTTCACCCTCGCGGGCTGGACCGTGACGGCAAGCGCGGGCGCGAACGGTTCCATCGCACCGATCGGCGCGCAGGTCGTCGCCGACGGCGCGACGCCCGCGTTCGCGATCACGCCGGCGACCGGCTATCACGTGCTCGACGTGCTCGTGAACGGCATCTCCGTGGGCGCAGTGACCGGCTTCACGTTCCCGGCCGTGCACGCGAACCAGACGATCGCGGCCTCCTTCGCGACCAATGCCTACACGCTGAACGTCACCGTTCTGGGCACCGGCTCCGTGACCAGGGTCCCGGACCAGGCGACCTACGACTACGGCACACTCGTGACCCTGACGGCGACACCCACCGGCGGCTACACGTTCGGCGGCTGGAGCGGCGACACCACCGCGGCCGGCAACCCGCTCACGCTGGTGATGAATGCGAACCGCAACCTCACCGCCACGTTCGGCCTGCACGTCTACGTCTGGAACAAGACGGCCTCTGCGTTCTGGGCCACGGCGACCAACTGGACACCCACGCGCACGGCGCCGGCAACGGACGACATTCTCATCTTCAACGGCGGCGGCACGCCGATCGTGACGAACGTCCCGACGCAGACGATTGCCCAGCTGCTCATCAGCAACAACACCAGCCTTGTGCTGCAGTCGGGCGCCACGGCCACGCTCACGATTGCGGGCGGCGCGGGCACCGACCTCGGCCTCGCCGCCGGCTCGGCGCTGAACCTGAACGGCACGAGCACGCTGACCCTCGCGCTGGCCGCCGGCGCGACGGGTTCGATCGCCGGCCCGGTCACGGTCACGAAGGCCCACCGGCTGCTCGCGGTGGACTCCCTCGCGCTCGTGTTCAAGAGCGGCTCGCTGCTCACGCTGGCGACCGGCTCGACCGGCAACGTCTTCGGGCTCGGCACCGGCACGAGCGGGCTGAGGTCGGTCGTGTTCCAGGCCGGGGCAATCCTGTCTCAGGTCGCCGGCAGCGACCCGTTCGGCCCCGCCGCGCCGGCCGCGGTGCTGGTGTTCCAGCCGGGCAGCCGCTATCGGCTCGAAGGCGCCATGACGCCGGTGATGGCGGGCCGCACGTACGCCGACTTCGAGTACAACAACTTCGGGACGATTTCGGCGACCGGCTCCACGCCCTTCGTCGTGGACAGCCTCATCGTGACCCAGAGCGCGTTCAACCTGAACCTCACGGGCGGCGGCACGATCCGGGGATCCATCCGCGTGATGCCGGCCAGCACGCTGGGCTTCAACCCCGCGAGCGGCACGCCGACGTTCACGTTCGCGGGCAGCGCCCCACAGCAGGTCGCGGTCTTCGGGACGTTCGCGAGCACGTCCAACGCCGGCTTCGCCGTGAACAACCCGAGCGGCATCACCCTGGCGACCGGCTGGTCGCTGGCGGGCGGGCTCGCGTTCACGAGCGGGAGGATTGCGACGGGCGCCAACACGCTCGCACTGTCCTCCACGGGCAGCACCTCCGGCGCCGCGCAGGGCACGGGCTGGATCGCCGGCAACCTGCGCCGCAACTTCGCCGCGGGCGCGTCGAGCAACACATTCGACGTTGGCGACGCCGCCACGTACGCACCGGCGACGCTCGCCGTCACCGGCGCCGGCGGGGCGTTCGACCTGGCGGCCTCAACGCAGGCGGGCGACCACGCCAGTCTCGCCTCGTCGGATCTCGACCCGGCGAAGTCCGTGAACCGCACATGGACACTGACCCCGGCCGGCGCGCTGTCGTTCACCAGCGCGGACGTCACGTTCAACTTCGCCGCGGGCGACGTGGACGCGGGCGCGAACACGTCGAACTTCCTGGTGCGCCGCTACAGCGCCGGCTGGACGTCGCCGGCCGTGGGCACGCGCACGGCCACGAGCACGCAGGCGACGGGACTCACCGCGTTCGGCGACTTCGCGGTCGGCGAGAAGTTCAGCTGGACGATCACGGCCAGCGCGGGCGCCAACGGAACCATCGTGCCCGTCGGCGCGGTCAGCGTGAACCCGGGCGCGAGCCAGGCGTTCACGATCACGCCCGCCGCGAATTGCCACGTCGAGGACGTGCTGGTGGACGGCTCCAGCATCGGCCCGGTGACGAGCCACACGTTCAACGCCGTCGCGGCGAACCACACGATCGCCGCCGGCTTCGCGGGCGACGCACAGGCGCTGACGGTGAGCGTCGTCGGTTCGGGCAGCGTCGGCCGCATCCCGAGCCTCGCGAGCTACCCGTATGGCTCCAGCGTGCAACTGACCGCGACGTCCTCGACCGGCTGGGCGTTCACGGCGTGGAGCGGCGACCTCACCGGCTCGACCAACCCGCAGAACCTGACCATGAACGGGTCCAGGGCGGTGACGGCGACTTTCGCCGACACCACCGCGCCCGTGATTGCGGTGACCGCTCCCAACGGCGGCGAATCGCTGACGCGGGGGGCGAACGTACCGCTGACGTGGACAGCGACGGACAACGCCGCCGTCACGGCGATCACGCTGCTGCTCTCGCGCGCGGGATCCTCCGGCACGTTCGACACGCTCGCCACCGGGCTCGCGAACAGCGGCACGTACGGCTGGACGGTCACCGGCCCCGCGACCACGGACGCCTGGCTCAAGGTGGTCGCACGCGACGCCGCGGGGAATGCGGCGAGCGACCGGAGTGACGCCGCGTTCACGATCATCGCCACGACGGGCGTCGAGGACGGGCCCGTGACCCTGTTCGCACTCGCACCCGTCGTCCCGAATCCCACGCACGGTGGCGGGCGCACGACGTTCGCACTGCCGCGTGCGTCCCGCGTGCACGTCTCGCTGCTCGACGTCCAGGGCCGTGAGGTGCTCGTGCTCGCGGACGGTGAGTACGGCGCGGGCCGGCACTCGGTCTCGTTCGGCGCCCGCACGCCGATCGGGGCGGGGCTGTACTTCGTCCGGATGCGGGTCGTGAACGGCCCGACGTTCACGCGCCGGCTCGCCGTGGCGCGCTGAGCGGGAGGCTGCATCGGCCGCGCGCGACGCTCCCGTCGCGCGCGGCCGTATTCGTTCGACTGACTGGGCCGCCGCATTGCGGACGGATTGCCGGCCGCGAAGGACCGGCGCAGCTCCTCCGTATTGAAGCGCCGGCGCGCACCCCGCGGGTCGTCCCCGGTCCGGCGCGCAAGACCCACGCGCTCCGCCACGGACGGATCGAGCGTGAAGAAGCGCGGGCCATCGTCTTTCGAGCCGGCCACCAACGCCCGGAACCGGCCGTCGGCCTTCTCGCCCGACGAGCCTGCAAGCGACGCCGCCAGCGCAATGCGGCCCTCCTCGAGCGCGACCGTGCTGGCGTCGCGCCGAACGAACAGGTTCGTCACGCCTGTACCCTGGGCCGTGTCCAGGGTCCGCGCGGCGGCACAGGATTCAGTGCGCCGGCACCCCGCTGCTCGCGCCAGATGCGGGAGACCGCGCCGGGCCCGGAGGAGGCGGGAGCAGCGGACCCCAGGCCTTGATCAGCTCCTTCGCGGCGGCTTCGAACTCCGGGGCCGCCTCGGGCGCATGGGACCCACCCAGCCTCGCGACATCTTCCTGGGTCAGCAGGCCCGTGTGCTCCATCTTGGGCATGCCTTGCGGGTGCGAGGTTGCCGACCCAGTGCTTCCACCACCCCCACTGGTGCCGGGCGGGGCCGCGGTTGCGGCGGTGGCCCCACCCACGGATGCGGAACTGCCCGTGGGCGCGGAGACCGGTGTCGATGGGAGCGCGACGGACACTCGGCTTGCCGAGGCTCGCGGCATCTCGATCTCGGAGGGTCTTCGTTCGCCGAATACGCGCGAGCGCGCAACCAGCCTCAGGAGGGTCGCTCCGGTTGAATCCACGAGTTCGGCACGCACTTCAATGCTGGTCATCTCCTCGTTGACCGCAGCGTGCTCCCACCGGTCGACGCGCAGGAAGACGAGGGCGTCCACCCGCAGCCGTCGCGCGAGGTCCGCCGTGGTGGCGGCATTCGTGTGACCCTCCCGGCGCACCTGCTTCACAATCTCCCGGAACGTCGAATCGCGCTCGTGCGCGCTCGCGCCCAATCGCAGATGCGCCGAGCCTGGAGGAAGCCAGTCCCGTCCGTCGTTCATGAATCCGTTGAAGAACAGATCCGACATGAGGTGGGACGAGTCGAAGCCCTCCTGGGTCACCGCGGGCAGGATGGCGACCCGCCGCGGATTCCGCTGGTCGAAGCCCGGACATACCCAGCGCTCATCGAGGATGACGGGGCCCTTCGCGGCATGAACGGGTCGGGGCGCCGACAGCGCAGCCGCCACGAGCAGGAGAACTGCGGTCGCCGCCCGGGAGGGACCTTCCCAGCGGCGGATCGGAGAGAGACTCATGGCACCTCCGTGGCGGCTGCAACGGGGTACTGCTCTTTGCGCACCCGGGAAAGTAGTACTCCGAATGATGGCGCGCCAGAGGTCGTTGGGGAGGTGCGGAGCGTCGGCAAGGATGACCGGGGTCGCGCAGCGCCGACGACGTCCACCTCATAGACCTCATCCCCACGGGGAAGCGCGATGCCCGGCGGGGCGTGCAGCATCGCTGCGGTGCGATGCCTGCTGCGATCGGGCGCGTGCACACTCCCGGGCGCGCGACGCGAGAGCGGCGGCAGCGTCCTCCCCGTCTGGCGGAAGGTGTCCGTCGGAAGGCGGCGCCGCGACCTCCCTGGCCGCAGGCCGAACGACCGCGTGGACGCCCGCAGCGCCCCGGGATCACATCCGAGGCCACTTCCGAATTCGTCCGCCACCGGACCGGCCACGCCGCTACACTGCACCGCATGACGCTCGACCCCGAGATCTGCTGGCGCGCCTGGACCAGTCGCGACCGCCGCTTCGATGGCCGCTTCTTCATGGGCGTGACCTCGACCGGCATCTACTGCCGCCCCGGCTGCCCCGCTCGCATTCCGGCGCGCCGCAACGTGAGCTTCCACGCTTCGGCCGCAGCGGCCGAGGCCGCCGGCTTCCGGCCCTGCCTGCGCTGCCGCCCCGAGACCGCGCGCGCGTCCGCCGCTGCGCACGGCACGTCGGCCACGGTCGCGCGCGCGCTCCGGCTCATCGAGGACGGGCGGCTCGACGACGGCTCGGTCGAGCGGCTCGCGGACCGGCTCGGGGTCACGTCCCGCTGGCTGCGGCAACTGTTCCACGAGCAGGTCGGCGCCTCGCCGCTCGAGGTGGCGATGACGCGGCGCGTGCACTTCGCGCGGCGGCTGCTCGACGAGACATCGCTGCCGCTCGCCGGGATCGCGCTCGCGTCCGGCTTCGCCGGCGAGCGGCGGCTGCGCGCGGCGATCCAGCGCACGTTCCGCCGCGCGCCC
>CAIXRL010000356.1 GCA_903921835.1 Candidatus Eiseniibacteriota bacterium
CCGGCCCGGCGGCCGGCCCATGCGCTATGTCGATTCATGTTCTTATGACACAGATCGCGGAGGTTGACGTGTGCATCTCAAGGGCAGCGTTCGCAGCCGTCCCCCGCGGAAGCACGCGGGCGAGTTCCTCCACCGGCAACCCACCCTCTCGCGAAGGAAGTCCGTCATGTCCGAGACGTCGCTGTTCTCGCCGTACGCGCTGGGCCCGTTCGCCCTGCGCAATCGCATGGTCATGGCCCCGATGACCCGCAGCCGCGCCTCCGCGGGCGGCGTTCCCAACGTGCTCATGGCCGAGTACTACGCGCAGCGCGCCGGCGCCGGCCTGATCGTGACCGAGGGCGTGTCGCCCTCTCCGAACGGCCTGGGCTACGCGCGCATCCCGGGCGTCTGGAACGCGGAGCAGGCGGCGGGCTGGAAGCCCGTCGCCGACGCCGTCCACGCCAGGGGCGGCAGGATCTTCATGCAGCTCATGCACACGGGCCGCGTCGGGCACCCGGCGAACCTGCCCGAGGGCGGCGAACTGCTGGCCCCGAGCGCGGTGAAGGCCGAAGGCCAGATCTGGACCGACGCGCAGGCCATGCAGCCGCACCCCGTGCCGCGCGCCATGACGGACGCGGAAGTGCGGACCGCGATCGGTGAGTTCGTGACGGCCGCGAGGAACGCGATCGCCGCCGGCTTCGACGGCGTGGAGCTGCACGCCGCGAACGGCTACCTGATGGAGCAGTTCCTGAGCCCGCACACCAACGTGCGCACGGACGCGTGGGGCGGCTCGGTCGCGAACCGCATCGCGTTCGTGGTCGAGACCGCGCGCGCGACGGCCGCGGCGATCGGCGGCGAGCGGGTCGGCATCCGGCTCTCGCCGCACGGCGTCGCCTCCGACATGAAGCCCTACCCGGAGATCGAGGAGACCTGCCTGGCGCTGGTGAAGGCGCTGGGCGCGGCGGGCCTCGCGTACGTCCACGTGGTGGATCACTCGGCCATGGGCGCGCCGGCGGTGTCGGAGACGCTCAAGCTCGCGATGCGAAAGGCCTGGCCGCGCACGTTCATCCTGGCGGGCGGCTTCGATCGCGCCGGCGCGGAAGCCGCGCTGGCCGGGAACCGCGGCGACCTGGTTGCGTTCGGCCGGCCGTTCATCTCCAACCCGGACCTGGTGTCGCGGCTCGAGAAGGGCGTGGAGTTGAACGCTCCCGACTTCGCGACGTTCTACACGCCCGGGGCGCAGGGCTACACGGACTATCCGGCGGCGGCGCTGCAGTCGAGCTCCTGATCCGCGAGGAACCCAACCGGGTCTGGCGGGGGCTCGGCAATCGACTTCACTTGTTGCATGGCCCTCTTCCATGTTACCAATCACGGTGGAACATGGACGTGCCACAGAGTTCCGATACGCCATATCTCAATGGGGTGTCCCCTCGGACCGCCGGAGAGCGGGGGACTTCATGCCGCAGTGGACTCTGTTCGAAAATGATTTCCGATCGATTGACCAGGTGCTCGCCGAGCTGCTGGAGCGCTCGAACGCGCTCTCGGCTCACCTCATCGACCGTTCCGGCCAGCTGATCACGTCGGCCGGCCGGGCGGATGATTTCGACGCGATGTCGTTCGCGAGCCTCGTGGCCGCGGACTTCACCGCCAACGCCGAACTCGCGCAGTTGCTGGGCGAGACCGGGGTCGAGGCCGTGGTCAGCGAGGGCAACTCGCGTTCGATTCACTCGTGCCTGCTGGCCGATCGCGTGATCCTGTGCACGGTCTTCGACCGTCGCAGCACGCTCGGCCTGGTGCGATTCCGCGCCCGCCGCGCGGCCGAGGCGCTGGATTCGGTGTTCCGCGACCTGTTCGAAAAGGTCGGGGTCGCCGACGCGCCGGTGACGGGGTATCCGGACGACGCGCCGGACTTCATCACCGCGGCTGCCAGCGAGGTGGACGCGCTTTTCGGCGAATGATCCTCCTCGCGTCCGGGAGGGCCGTCCGTGGCATTGATCAACCACCGGACGCGTGAGATCCATTTCAAGATCGTGTACTACGGCTGCGGGTTGTGTGGGAAGACCACCAACCTGCGCAGCATGCACGATCGTCTCCCGCCGGAGCGCCGCGGGAAGCTGATCTCGATTGCCACGGACCACGAGCGCACGCTGTTCTTCGACTTCCTGCCCATCGACCTGGGCA
>CAIXRL010000357.1 GCA_903921835.1 Candidatus Eiseniibacteriota bacterium
CCGTTGCGCCCACACGTGCGCCGCGTCAATCCCGCTGCCGACCGCCGCCTGCGGATCCAGCGCCCACCCCGCCACCGTGAACGGCCCGCTGACCACATCGCCGTCGGCTGGCGTGTCCACGTGCATCCGGATCTCGGCGTCGCCCGACGCCGCCACAGCCACTGGGCGGATCGTCACGTCCACCGTAATCGGCTCGCCCGCACGAACGAATGTCAGCCGATACGTCCCGAAGTACCCGACGCCAGGCATCCACGTGAACTGTCCCGTCGCGGCGTCCAGCCGCGACCCGGCCGGCAGGTCACGCCGTTCGCCGTTCGCTGCCAGGTAGCCGGCGTCCACCGGCCCAAGCTGCAGTTCGAGGCGGCCAAGTTCAGGAAGCTGCACGTGCCGCACGCCGGCGTCATCGGCGACGAGCGCGACCCACGGCGCCGACAGGTCGAACCCGGTGCGGGCGCCCGGTGCTACGCCCGAAGCCCCCCCGGCGCCGATGGCACTCGCCGCACCAATAGGACTCACGCCGCCCGACGTACCCCCGACGCCGGCATCACCAGCGGCACCAGCAGGAATGGAACCCCGCACACCCGCCGCGTCGGTGCCCTGCACCACACCTGTGACACCCCCGGCGCCAGTGTCACCAGCGGCGCCAGTAGGACTGGAACCCCACACACCCGCCGCGTCGGTCGCGAGCGCGCCCTGCGCGGCACCCGCGTCCCTGTCCTGAGCGAGCGCTGTGGTCTGCGCGCGCGAGTCGAAGGAGGCACCGGTATTCAGCACCGTGAAGTACCGGCTCCCGATGCCCTCGCTTCGCCCCGCGCTGTCGCCCACCCCCCACACGATCGTGTGCACGCCGTTGGTCAGCGTCGTCGTGTTCAGCACGAAGGCGCCGATGGCGCCGTAGCCCGCGTCCAGATTCCGATGCCTGGTCGGGTTCGACGCCCGTGTCGCAAACGTCGCCTGCGGCGTCGGCCACCCGAAGATGCTGCTCACGTCGTCGTCGCACCACGCCGCCGCCGGCACCGGCCCGCGGATCACCGACCCGCGGCACTGGTTGTACGACACCGTCCCCAGTAGCACCCCGTCCACGAACACCCGCATCGTGCTGCCACTCGCCGGCACCAGAATGTCGCCCGTCGTTTCCTTCGTCACATTGCTATCCGGCGTCAGCGCCCACCCGAAGTTCACCACCTGCCCACTCACCGTCTGGCCTTGCGCCGGCGTGTCGATCGCCCCGAACGGCACCGCAATGGTGTCGTTCGCCATCGTGATCGTCGTCGGCGTCGTATCCCCCTGCGTCCGCCCCAGCCACTTCTCCTTCCCTTCCACGTCCTTCGCCAGCGCGGAGAGTGTCAGCGTCCCCTGGCCCCCGAACATCTGCGCGTTCGGCACGTGCGGCAAGAGGTTCGTCAGCAACAGATACCCCCACGCCGCCCGGTTCGCCTGCGGGTACGTCGGATACAACGCCTCGACATCCGGGCGCGCCCCGGTCACCAGCGTCGCATCGCCCACGAACACCACGGTGGCGCCGTTGACGAGGACGCAGTTGCTTTGCGGCTCCAAGGACAGGCAGTTCCGGTAGATCTTCACCCCCGCCACGCCCACATCGTCCACCACCCACCCCGTCACCCCGATCGTGCCGACGATACCCGTCGCGTTCTGAAACGGCGTGTCCACCAGACCGAACGGCGCCGCGTGCGCCGCGGCTGAACGCAGCGTCAGGTCCACCGCGATCGACCGCGGCGAGTTGCTGGCGCCGCTCGACGTGACCGTGATCGTCGCCGACGCCGTAGTGACACCTGACAGCACATTGCCCGGGTTGACGATGCTCACCGTGAACGTCCCGCTCCCGGTCCCCGATGCCGAC
>CAIXRL010000358.1 GCA_903921835.1 Candidatus Eiseniibacteriota bacterium
AACCGTGTTGCAGACACGATGAGGACAGCGGCCGGTCGAGCTTCGCAGCGGATGACGCGCAGATCGCGCTCGCAGGCCGCGGGCTCATGAATAGTCCGGGCTAGCGCCTGTTCACCAAAGGTAGGACTAGGTGTCCTTTCTAACTCCGGCGATGCCGCTGGCAATCGTGTTCCGGATCTGCTGCAGCGCAATGCCCTCCGGGCTCCGAGGTGGTACACGACGCGCAGCCAAAGCGAGGCACGCTTCCGCCTGCTGAAGTGCGCGCCGGAGCAGACCTTGAGCCACTGTAGACGGCCATGTAAAGCCGCGTGATTCTGACGCGCCGCTTTCCGCGTGTCCTGGTGGCGATCACCTGTTCTTCTTCTGCCGCCACGAGTCGGCGTCGATGTCGAGGACGTGGCAGGACTGGGTGAAGCGGTCGACGAGCGCGGCGACACAGGCGGCGCCGGGAAAGGTGGTGCCCCAGTGCTTGAACCCAAGGTTGGTGGTGATGACGGTGGGGCGCTGCTGATGACGGCGACTGATGATGTTGTACAGCAAGTCGCCGCCTCGGGCATCGGCGGGCAGGTAGCCCAGTTCATCGAGGATCAAGAGTTCGGGCTTGGTGTAACTGCGCAGCCGACGTTCGAACGCCGGTAGCGAGTCGTGCTTGCCGAGATCGGCGAGGGCCTGTGCGAGTGTGGTGAAGCGCACGCGATGGCCCATCTGCAGGGCGATGAAGCCGATGTTCTGGGCGAGCGAGGTCTTGCCGGTGCCACTGGGCCCACGCAACAGCACGTTGGCGCCGGTGCCGATGAACTCGCAGTTGAGGAGTTGTTCGTACAGGGCGCGGTCGATCTGGCGTGGGTGGTTCCAGTCGAACTGGTCGAGGGGTTTGAACTTCCCCAGGGTGGCGAGCCGGGTGCGCTGGGTGAGGTTGCGCCCCTCACGCTCGCGGTGCTCGAGCGCGATCAGGTGTTCGATGGTCTCGATCGGCGAGAGCCGGCTCTTGGTGGCATGCGTGAACAGCGCCGTGAGGGCGTCGCCGGGGGCGCGCAGCCCGAGGCTGCGCAGTGCCGCAAGCACGTCACTGTTGGGAGTGGTCATCGTAGTCCTCCAGGTCGTGAGGGATGACGTCGCGGTCCGGGACGTGGTTGTTGAGCACGAGGGCGACCGGGACGGGGCGGGTCAACGCGCGGCGCTTCTGTTCGCACCACTGCGCCAGAGCGCCGGGATCATGCAGGCCGCGCTCGAGGATCTCGGCGACGGCCTCGCGGAAGATGGCCTCGCCGTAGAGGTCCAGGAGCTTGGAGGTCTGCGCGGTCATGTGGCGCAGGGTGCGTCCCGCTTCGATCCAGCGGCCGTAGAGTTGATCGATGTTCGGCACCAGGGTGCACAGCCGGTCGCGGCCCTTGAGCTCCCGGGCGGCCCGCTTCAAGCGCACGATCTCGTCGCGGTGCTCTGGCTTCTCGATCAGCTGCCGGCGGCCCCAGCAGCGGGGATGGCGTGCGATCTCCGCTGCGGCATCGAGCAGGCGCACCTGCGTGTCGCTGGCGACCAACGTCAACAGCTTTCCGGCACCGGCGGGCGGGACCGAGTAGAGGTTGGTGTCGAACTGGACACTGGCGGTCTTGTCGGCGCGCACCGAGAGCATGCGATCGGTGGCGGGCGGGCTGTCCGGCAGCGACAGCAGGTGCCGCCGTTCCTCGGCGAGCACCTCGGCAACCGAGCGGTCCTTGAACACGGGATGCGGTCGGGGCAGCGCGATGTCGTCGAGGAAGCGGACAAGGTCGCGGTTGCCGGCGGCCAAGTCGGTGATGCGGCGACCGGCGAAGTGGCGCTCGCGCAGGTAGCGCACGGCGCGTTCGACGCGCCCTTTCTGGTTGGCTTTGGCCACCGCGCACAGCCGCGGCTGGACGTGATAGTGGCTGGCGAGGGCCAGCAGGGCAGGGTGGAACCGCGCCGCGTCACCGTGGCGTTCGAGCACCACCGACTTGGGGTTGTCGAACAACCACTGGCGGCTGGCGCCGCCGAAGTAGGTGCTGGCTCGCACCAGCGAGCGACACAGCGAGTCGGCGGTGAGGTCGAACACCAGCTCGGCCCACAACGCCCGCGAGTAGGCCAGGACGATGAGGAACACCCACAGCGGCCGCTCGCCGCCAGGCACGGCGAGCGTGCCGACGTGCGCCCAGCGCCAGGCTGCCCGAGCTGAAGCGCGTGGCGCATCGGCTCGCCAACCATCTCGACGCGGTGATCGCCGGCCACGAGCACCCTGTTCCGCTCGGCCTGTGCGAAGCCATCAACGGCAAGATCCGCGTGTTGCGCTTCCAGGCCCGCGGCTACCGTGATCCCGAGTACTTCAAGCTCAAGATCTTCCAGCGCTGCTCGCTGCCGGACAATCCCTGGGCGCAGATCGTCCTATGATTACGGAAATCCGAGAGGAGCCGCGTTTCTAACATGCTGTCGCTTATGGCGCAAGCGGTTGACTGGCGGCCTTCATCGCTCGCGAAGGGCCGAAATCGGACGGTGGAATGGACCGCCCGACTCGTCGATCGAAATCCTCCCCGGAGCCACTTCTGCGCGGCTATTCATCCCGGCGCTCTTTGAAGAGCTCAATCGCAGGGCGGCAGTATTCCAGCACGTCCGCTGGAACCGCGTCGACACTGAGGATGCCGTTCGCGATGGCGTAGGCGACGGCCCACCTGTGGTCGCCGTTGTAGAGCTTGTAGAGCTCACGGGCAGGGCCGTCATGGAACTCGTGAATGATCTGCGCGAGGTCTCCGCTTCCCAGCTGTTCCGCCCTCCACCGATCGAAGGCGGTGGAGACGGGGAGCAAGGCGCGGCGCAGGTCTTCTCCATGAGCGCGAGCAGCCAGTTCGCGCAGAGCCCGTTTCACGGCTTTCGTCGGCGGCTCCATGCCTCGCCCCTTCCGACAACCCTGATAGTCAGCGCAGCGCTACCGTGCTGATCCCGGCGCTTGAGCCAAGCTCAGGGACGCAGCTCCGGCGGCAACTTCGCGAGCATCGCCTCGTACACCTCGCGTGCGAGGGCGAGCGCACCTTCCACCTCGGTTCGCGTCGGCTCCTCCGGGTCACCGGGATAGCGAAACGCCCACGCGAAGACACTGAGGCGATCGGCCCGCAGGCAAACTGGCTCGAGGCTGGCGTCGTTCGCTACGCAAAGGCCGCCGATCGCCGCGAGGTCATGCGTCTTGCCGAATGGAAGGTCGAGCCAACTCAGGTAGCCCTTCAGCGACTTCTCGGCAGCCTGTTGGCAATGGTACGCGGCCTCGCCGAGCAAGGGCGGCGTTGCCGCCAGGAGCACGCCGGCAGCCCGCAGATCGTGGTCCGCCTTCACGAACCAGGGGCGTGCCTCCGCAATCCGTGCCTGATCAGGCGGCATGGAGGAGCATCCCGTCGCGAACGACCGTGGCAGGTAGCGACGCCTTGAGGGACAACCGGCGATCGAAGTCGTCGCGCCCCCAGACGAGGATGTCCGCGGAGATACCGAGCCCCCAGACGAGCGTGTGGGCCTCCTGGGCAATCCGGTAGGCCGGGCCTTCGAGCTTGTCGAAGACCATCAGCAGATCGTAGTCACTACCCGGCTCCGCGTATCCCCGGCCTCTCGAGCCGAACAGATAGAGCCTGGCCGGCTGGTGGGCCGCCACCAAACGTCGAACCAACTCCGCCAGCTTCGGGTCGCTTTCGAGGAGATCCCGGTTGGTCATCGATGCCTCTTGGGCCTAGATTCAGCGTGGCGATTCTGCCGCGTCGGCGGTGAGAATAGCAGACGCGCACCCAGCCCGCGATAGGCGCGCGAAGGCTGAGCTGGAGCGACCAGTGAACCAATCGGATGACCGCGAATCCCTGCTCCGTGCAATCGCGGAATCGCGACGCAGGCTGGCCGAAATCGACGCACAGAGGCTTGAGCTTGCGGCGGCGATTTCGATGCTGGAGGCCCGACTCGCGGCGAGTGTCAGCGAACCAGAAGTCGTCAGACCGTCGGCGCAACCGGCAGGGCTCCAGCCCCTCTCCGGAGCCGCGAAGATCGCCCTCTTCCGCAAGCTGTTCCGCGGTCGCGCCGACGTCTTCCCGAGTGCGGGTTTCGGACCATCGTGAACACCCAGATCGGACCATCGTGAACAGCAACATCGGAGCATCGTGAACACCTGGATCGGCATCGTGAACAGCCAGATCGGGATCGTGAACACCTAGATCGGTGATCGTGAACAGGCCATCTTGCCGGCGTTGGGGCAGGAGCCTGGGAGTGTAGCGACGCTGGGGAGTCCAGCCGTCCGTCCAGCCCCCGAGGGGGGCCAGGATGGCGACCGAGCGACTGTCCATGCGAAAGATCCGTGAGATCCTCAGGCACAAGTGGGCGGTGGGCTGCAGCCACCGCGAGGTGGCGGCCAGCCTCGGGGTGAGCGTCGGTGCCGTGTCTGCGATCGAGAAGCGCGCGCGCACGGCGGGCCTCGACTGGCCAACGGTGGACGCCCTCGACGACACCGCGCTCGAAGCCCGCCTGTACGGCTCGGCCGCGGAATCGACCCGCCGTCCGCTGCCCGATCCGGCCTACCTCCATGCCGAGCGCAAGAAGCCGGGCGTCACGCTCGAGCTGCTCCACCTGGAGTACCTGGAGCGCCACCCCGCGGGGTACGCCTACACGCAGTTCTGCGAGCACTACCGGCGCTGGTGCCAGGACCGGCGGCTGTCGATGCGCCAGATCCACCGCGCCGGCGAGAAGCTGTTCGTCGACTACTCGGGCAAGAGGCCGCACGTGACCGATCCCGCCACCGGTGAGGTCCGCGAGGTCGAGCTGTTCGTCGCGGTGCTCGGCGCTTCCAACTTCACGTTCGTCGAGGCCAGCGAGACGCAGCAGATCGGTGACTGGATCGCGAGCCACGTCCGGGCCTTCGAGTCTCTCGGCGGCGTTCCCGGCGCCGTCGTGCCCGACCAGCTCAAGACCGGCGTCACGCATGCCTGCCGCTATGA
>CAIXRL010000359.1 GCA_903921835.1 Candidatus Eiseniibacteriota bacterium
CGTAAACGATCGAGCCACTCACCGCGTAGGCGCTCACGGGGCCATCCGCGCCCGGATTCCACCCGGTCGCCAGGCCCGTGCCGGCATCCAACGCCGCAACATAGGCGCGGCTCTGCCCGCCGATGCTGGTGAAGTTGCCCGCCGCGTATACTGTCGCGCCGCTCACCGCGATGGCAGACACGGTACCGGTCGCTCCCGGATTCCAGCTCGTCGCCAGGCCCGTGCCGGCAGCCAGCGCGGCGAGGTAGGGGCGGCTCTGTCCGCCGATGCCGGTGAAGCTGCCGCCCGCGTAAACGGTCGAATCGGCCATCGCGAGCGAGGACACCCCGCCATCCGCTGCCGGATTCCAGCCGGTTGCCAGGCCCGTGCTGGAATCCAGCGCCGCAACGTACCCGCGGCCCTGTCCGCCGACGCTGGTGAAGCCACCGCCCGCGTAAACGATCGAGCCACTCACCGCGAAGGCGCTCACGGGGCCATTCGCGCCCGGATTCCAACCGGTCGCCAGGCCCGTGCCGGCATCCAGCGCCGCAAGGTGGCTGCGGCCCTGCCCGCCGATGCTGGTGAAGTCTCCGCCCGCGTACACCGTCGAGCCGCTCACCGCGAGGGACAGCACGGAGTTGTTCGCACCCGGATTCCAGCCGGTCGCACGGCCCGTGCTGGCATCCAGCGCCGCGAGGCAACTGCGGCTCTGCCCGCCGATGCTGTTGAAGTAGCCGCCCGCATACACCATCGAGCCGCTCGCCGCGAGGGTGCACGCCGGGCCATCCGCCCCCGGATTCCAGTCGGTCGCCAGCCCCGTGCTGGTATAGAGAGCCGCAAGACAGCTGCGGCTCTGCCCGCCGATACTGGTGAAGTTGCCCGCCGCGTACACCGTCGAACCGCTCACCGAAAGGAACCGCACCAGGGCGTCCGCTCCCGGGTTCCACGCGGTCGCCCGGCCGGTGCCGGCATCCAGCGCCGCAAGGTGGCCGCGGCCCTGCCCGCCAATGCTGGTGAAGTCGCCGCCGGCGTACACGCCCGAGTCGCTCACCGCGAGCGAATACACGGGGCCATTCGCCCCCGGGTCCCAGCCGGCCGCCAGGCCCGTGCGGGTATCCAGCGCGGCGATATGATCGCAGATCTGCCCGCCGAGGCCGATGCTCGTGAAGTCGCCGCCCGCGTACACCGTCGTGCCGCTCAGCGCGAGGGCATACACATAGCCATTCGCCGCCGGATTCCAGCGGGTCGCCACCCCCGTGCTGGAATCCAGCGCCGCGAGATTGGCGCGGTACTGCCCGCCGATGACGACGAAATCGCCGCCCACGTACACGGTCGAGCCGCTCACCGCGAGCGCGAGCACCTTGGAGCCGAAGGCGCCACTCGTCCCCGGATTCCAGCTGGTCACCAGACCGGTGACGGCATCCAGCGCCGCGATACGACCGCGGTTCTGCCCGCCGATGCGCGTGAACCAGCCGCCCGCGTACACCGTCGAGCCGTTCACCGCGAGCGTATACACGATGCTGTTCGCACCCGGATCCCAGGCGTACAGAGTCCCGTCCGCACGAATGTGGGCGAGGTTCATCCGGGCCACGCCCCCCACGGACGTGAAGCCGCCGCCGATATAGAATCCGCCCGCGCCGTCCGAAGCGGAGCAGTTGACCCAGCCGGTCACCCTGGGCCAGCCCGCCAGCGGGGCTCCGGAGCCCACATCGATGCCGACGGAGGAGCCGGTGTTGGGGCCAACCCGGGTGAAGGTCCCGCCGAGGTAGAGGGTGTTCCCCGACGTGGCGACCGCGTTCACCGTGCCGTTCGTGACCCACATGCTGGGATCGACGCTTTGCGCCCGCACCCCGGCGGCGGCAACTGCGAGCGTGAGCGCGCCATGCAGGAGAATGCGCATCGGCAGGCGCAGGGCACTGCGCTTCAAGGCAGGATGAACCTGAACGGCCACGGGGACTCTCCGCAGGATGGTGACGAGGCGCAGGCTGACGCGGAGGCGCCCGGGAGTGCAGGTGCTGATGGCCGCGCCTGCCTGAACGCGTGGAGCGCCTCCCCGCATGGTGGCTCCCGCTCCACCCACCCGTCAATGCTCCCGCTTTCCACGAGGAGACGCGCTCGCTGCCGGCGTGTGAATCCCGCGATCGCCGGGCCGCCCGATCGCCGGGGTCGTTCGCATGCCCGGCGGATCCGTGGAATCCTCCGCCCGCTTCGCGCCTCATACCTCACCGGACCCAGTTGCCGCGCGACTTTCCGGAGGACGCCCCCCGATGTGCACTCGAGTTCGCTGTCCGAAGTGTGGACTCCCGACATATTCCGGCTGCGGCCAGCACGTCGAGCAGGTGCTGGGAGACGTGCCGCTCGCCCAGCGCTGCACGTGCCGCGAGGAGAAGGCGGCGGCGCGCAAGGCCGCCGCGGCCGCGCGCGGGCCATCCTGGCTGGACCGCCTGCTGGGCCGGTAGTCCCGGGGCGACTCCCCCGCGCCCCGGCCTGCCGCTACATTCCGCGATCGTGCAGCGCCGGAGCGGCCAGCTCGCGCACGAGGTTCTCGCCGTCCGGATGGAATCCCATGCGCCGCAGGTAACCGGCGTGACGCGGGTGCCCAGGCGCGGAGACGAAGCGGTGGATGCCCCGCTGGCGGAACCACGCGGCGTTGTCGTCGAACAGGAACCGCCCGACGCCGAAGTCGCGGTAGCCCGGGATGACGAAGTCGAGCAGCACCCGCGCATCGCCGCCCTCCACGCGCGCGAGCAGAACGCCCGCGGGAACCATGTTGCGCAGCACGAGCAGGCTCAGCTGTCCGGGCGCCGGCTCGTAGGCGTATCCGGGAATGAACCCTGCGATGTCCGCGCGATGGAAGTCCACGAACCCGCGCAGGTACTCGCTGTCGTGCGTCACCTCGAGCAACTGGAAGTAGTCGCGCTGCCGCCACATCTGCACCAGGAACCAGACGTCCACCAGCGCGATGAGTCCGTTCAGCCCGGCCACCGGATACGCGTGGATGAGGAACCCGTAGATCGAGAACGCCAGCGCGCCCACGAAGTTGATGGCCCGCAGCCGCACCAGCGACCGCATCATGAGCGACACCGCGACCAGCACGGAGCCCGCGTAACCGAACACCTCGAGCGCGATCTGCGCGGTCATCCATTTCCTTTCGATCGAGAGCAGCCCGGGGGCGAGCCGCGCCCGGCGGGAACCGCGCATTGTACACGCGGGCGGCAGCGAGCGCCGTCGGGGCGAGCGTCGCGGGCCGCGGGCACGCACAGGCCCGTGTCGGCGGCACGAGCGTTGCGGGTCGCAGGCGAACACAGGCCCGTGTCGGCGGGGCCTCGATTTGCGAGTGGGGGCGAGAGCGATGGGATGGGACTTTCGGGCCGGGCGGGGAGCGACGGGGACCCGGCTCGCAAATCGAGGGCCCGCCGGTGCGGGCCGCCGGAACCCGCACCCCCAGCCTCTGCACCCCCGCTTGCGGCGACAGCCCAGCGCTGCGACGCTGCGGACCGCCCGCAAACCGTCCCCGTCAGGAGCCCCGAGAATGACCGAGTCGCTGGGATTCGCCGCCGCCACGTGCACCACGCTGGCCTTCCTGCCGCAGGTGATCTACGTCTGGCGCAGGAGATCGGCGGAGGACATCTCGCTCGCCATGTACCTCATCATGCTCACCGGCGTCGTGCTGTGGATCGCCTACGGCCTGCGAATCCGCTCGGTCCCGCTCGTCGCCGCGAACGTCGCCACGCTCGCGCTCGCGGGCGCCGTGCTGGCGGGCAAGCTGCGCTTCCGCAAACGCTGAACGCACCGGACGGCGAAGCGGCCCGGAGGTTCACGCCTCCGGGCCGCCCGGCTGTCGTCGAAGAGCGCTACGACTACAGGGTCACCACCATGCGGCGGCCCATGCGCACCGCGCCCGCTTCCAGACGGCAGAAGTAAAGCCCCGGCGTGACCGCGCGGCCCTGGCCGTCCCGGCCGTCCCACGACAGGTCGTGGCGCCCCGCCGCCATCGCCTCGCCGCGCGCCAGCGTGCGCACCGCGCGGCCCGAGACGTCGTAGACGCCAAGCTGAACGTGTTCACGCTGCGCGAGATCGAAGCGGATCGTGGTGGACCCGCGGAACGGGTTCGGCGCGTTGCGCAGCGTCAGCGTCGCCGCCGCGACGCCCGGCGCCACAGCCGTGACCGCGTTCGAGTCGAAGATCGCCGCGAGGAACTCCGGGTGGTCCACGAACGGATTGCGGTTGTGCTGGATCGCGTACACGGCGCCGTTGCGCATCCGCTCCTTCCAGCTCACCGGATCGTTGGCGCACCACTGCGTGTAGAGTTTGGCCGCCCACGGCAGCAGGTCGCCCCTGCTCGCGCCGTCGCCGCCCGGCCAGCTCGCATCCTCCGTGTAGTAGCGCGTCGCGACGTAGCACACGCTGCGCGCGAGGTCGCCCTTGAAGGCGTCGATGGGCTCGAACACGATGCCGGTGAAGTCGGGATCCGAACTCGGCCCCAGCTTGGTGCCGTTGCGCGACGTGATGGTGGCCGTGCCGACGGTTCCGTACGCGTAGTTGCTGCGGTACTCGTTCACCTTGGCGTCGGTGGGGTAGACGATCCACAGGTCGGAGTACATCGGCTCCACCGAACCGCCGAACCACGCCTGCGGCCACGAGTGCTCGCGATTGAAACCGGTGCCTTCGTTGCCCGTGCTCGAGTGATCGCTGAAGGAGTACTCGTAGTACGGCGTGCCGCCCGGGACGTCGGAGTACATGTCCCAGACCTTGCCGTCCGGCCGCACGTCGGTGGTCTGGTACGCGGTGTACGCGTAGTCGTAGCTCACGACCGTGTGGTTCTTGATGATGTTGTGGAGCGCCGCTCGCAGCGCGGTGCCGCGCAGGCCGAGCGCGCTGTCGTAGTAGCCGGCCGGGACCGTGACGTCCGTGTACGTGAAGACGCCGGGCGCGCCCGCCGTGGCGTTGCCGTACGGGTCCGCGACCCCGGTGACGATCACCGAGTCCAGCCGCGCGGGCACGCCGCGCACGGTGATCCACACGAACGCGGGATTCGTGCCGTCCTGCGTGGCGGCCACGGCGGGGATCCCGGCGATCGAGTAGTTCGCGGCCGTCTCGCCGCTGGCCTGCGCGACGGGCTCGGAGAACTGCACCAGGAACGTGGAGTCGCTCATCTCGCCGACGGCGTTGACGATGGGCGCGACGTGGTCGGCCGTCCACACGACGTCGCCCGCGGAGCGCGGCTCGATGCGGAACGCGCCGTTGCTGTAGTCGAGCGGGCCCGTGACTGCGTACGTGGTGCCCAGGAGCGGGGTGACCTTGTAGCCGAGCGTGTCCACGACGGCGGCGCCGCTGCCGTCGTTCACCTGCCAGCGCCCCGAGCCCAGGTTCGGGTTCGTGCAGACGCCGGCCGCGAGCGTGACCAGCACGCCCTCGTACGCCTCCGTCAGCACGCTGCCCGAGGGCACGGCGACGGGATCGGGCAGCGTCGCGCCCGGCGTGGAGCTCACCACGATGGCGTTCGTGAGCAGCGTGTTGCCGGCGTAGCCCTGCGCGTCGGTCTCGGTCACGGTGCCGCGCACGACCGCCAGGTCCCCGACCACGGGCGCGGTGTTGCCGCGCGCCCACAGGCCGTTCCAAGCGCCGCTGCCGTCCTGGAGCGTGAAGTACGTGCCGAACACGCCCGTCACCACGCCGTGCGTGATGGCGCCGCTGCCCGCGTAGGGCGACGAGGCGGCGGCGCCCTGGATCTGCGCCACGGTGAGGTCGTAGAAGAGCGCGTAGCTCTGCATGTCCGAAACCGAGATGCCCGTGGCGAGGTCGGTGGCGGTGATCTTGAAGTACACGGTGACGCCGGCGACCTGCGCCGGGATCGGCGCGCTGGTCGCGTACGTGGCGCCCGAGGAGAGCGTCATGGGAATCGTGTTGGACAACGCCGAGGCGCTCGTGCCCCACGCCAGCGAAACGCCGGAGATCGTGGAGGTCGTGTCCACGACGTCCACGGACACGTTCGTGGTGGCGCCCGCGAGCGGGTACGCGGGGTTGGTCACGACGTGCGAGAGCGCGGGCCCCGCGGGCCGCGGCGTGAGCACGTGCGTGCCGGGGCTGGCGTCGGTCGCGAGCGACACTGCGGTGCCCGTCCACTCGGTCGAAGCGTAGGCGGTGCTCGGGACGTAGACGTTGGGCTTGCGCACGTAGTCCATGTCGGAGAACGCGGTGCCGGGGACGACCGCGAGATCGACCACGATGCCGTTGGGGTCCACGAGCTTCGCGCCGTCGCCCACCTTGCCGTTCCAGGTCGCGTTCGACGTGGACCACAGCGCGTTCTGGAAGTTCACCGTGAACACGGCGACGGTCGTGCTGTTGCCGCAGACCACGGAACTCCCGGGCGCAAGCGCACCCGAAAGCGGCCACGTCATGATGTTGACGTTGTTGCCGACGGCGATCAGCGCCCAGTTGTCGAGGCTGACCGAATCGGGGCCGGTGTTGGTGACCTCGATGAAGCGATCCGTGAGGTAGTTGTTGAGCGGATCGCACATCTCCGAGATCAGGACGGCGGCGCGGACAGGTGCGGCGAGGAGCGCGACCGCCGCGAACGCGGAGGCGAGCAGGGATACGAGTCGGGGACGCATGGTCGACGTACGCCTTTCGGGGTCATGGCTCGGGAAACTCCACTTCGGCGGAGTCGAGACATATGGATACGACCTGGAACACTGGAGTTGGACCCCATGATTGTACCCACCCGGGCGCCCGGACCCCAAGCGGGGCGGGCGCTCCCCGTCCGGCCGGGTGAAGCGGGCCGCGCCGCGCGGGGCGTTTTGCCCCAACCGGTTGCGATCCGCCGTTGACTCGCCCCCGCGGGCCACGCAGTCTGCCCTCGGCGCACGGCTGTCGATCCTCGGAGCCTGCGTGGCCCCCTCAACCACGGAGTA
>CAIXRL010000360.1 GCA_903921835.1 Candidatus Eiseniibacteriota bacterium
CGGCGCACCGGCGAGCACCGCCACGGCCATCGCCGCGCGGGCCGCGCGCGCCACCGTCACTTCCGCGCCCCGGCCGCCGCCTTCGCGCGCCGGCCCAGGAGGTCCATGACGACGTAGAGCAGCACCATGACCGCGGCCGCAGCGATCACCCAGATGAACTTCGCCTCGATCGCGTGCCGCAGCGCCCGCGGATCACTCATCAGGTCCTTCTGGCCTCCGAGCACGTTGGCCCCGAACCACGCCAGCAGGCTGCACTCGATGACCGCACCGAGCAAAAACGAGATCGAAAACGTCCGGTAGCGCATGCGCGCCGCGCCCGCGGGCAGCGAGATCACGTGGCGGACCACGGGCAGCAACTGGGCGAAAAAGACCCCGACGGCCGAGTAGTGCAGGATCCACGCCTCGGCCAGCAGCCATTTCTTCTCCGGCACGAACACGTAGCGTCCGTAGCGCAGGATCAGCGACCGGCCGACCGAACGCGCGACGAAAAACGCAATGGACGCGCCGCACCAGGTGCCCAGTGCCGCCACGACGACGACCAGTCGGATATCGGTGGCGCCCTGCGTGGCCCAGTAGGCCGCGGAGGGCACGACGAGTTCGATCGGCACGGGGAAGACGGTGAACCCGATCACCGTGATCAGAAAGATGCCGGCGTAGCCCCACTGTTGAACGAACTGCATCCAGACCTGGAATACATGATCGAGCATCGCGGCTCTCCCGGAAGTGTTGGAGTGATCGGCTACCGTTCTCGGCGTCAGGCGGACGCGGCGCTCACGCGCTCGCTCCAGGCAAAGTCGGAGCCCTCGCGCACGGGCTTCGCCAGCGCGGTCTCGGGGTCGTGCTCGAGCACGATCCACGCGCCCTCGTCCACGGCCCGGCCGAGCAGGGACTGCTTTTCGGCCATCGTTTCGATGGCGGCGATGTCGTAGCCCATCACATACGGGATGCGCACGTGCGCGGCCATGGGGATCAGGTCGGCGACGAAGTAGACCACGCGCCCACCGCCCTCGATCCGCACCAGCTGCTGGCCGCGCGTGTGCCCCTCCGCGGTCACCAGGCTCACGCCGGGCCACGGACGCGTGTCACCCTGCCAGAATCCGAGCACTCCCGCCTGCTCCAGCGGATCGAAGTTCTCGCGCAGGTACGAAGCGCGCTCGCGCGGATTGGGCGCGTGGGCGTTCTCCCAGTTGCGCCGCTGCACGTGGTAGCCCGCCTGCGGGAACGCCGGCCGCAGGGCGTCACCGTCGCGCACGGTGGCGCCGCCCGCGTGATCGAAGTGCAGATGCGTCAGCACGACGTCCGTGACGTCGCCGGACCCGAAACCCTCAGCCGCCAGCGAGTCCCCGAGCGTCGGCGCATCCTCGAGGCGAAAGATGTCCCGGAACTTCGCGTCGGACTTGCCTCCGAGCCCGACGTCCACGAGCACGCGGCGCCCGTGCCCCACGAGCAGCAGACAACGCATGGCAAGGCGGATGCGATTGCGCTCGTCGGGCGGGTTGGAGCGGCTCCAGAGCGACCTGGGGACCGACCCGAACATGGCGCCCCCGTCGAGCCACAGAGCGCCCGTCTCGAGCGTGTGGAGTGTCCAATCACCGAGTTCGAGCCTGGGCATGCGAGCAAGATGCGAGATCGAACGCGGGTCGTCAACAACAGCCGCAGGCGTACAACGAACGACGCCCGGCCGTGAGACCGGGCGCGTCGCGGATCCGTTGGGGCGTGCCCGAATCAACGATAGCGGGCCTTGAGCGCCCCGAAGCTCAGCGTCGTGGCCGGGGTCGCGCCGATCGAGGACACCTGGAAGACGAAGTCGTTGTAGTCGTCGTCCGAGCCGATACCGGGCGACGTGGCCGGAGTGATCGGAGCGCCGGCGTCGAGGTCCTCGAAGCACACGAGCCACGTGTTCGGGCCCTTCCAGCGGGACACGTCGAACACGAGCGCCTGGATGTCGCCGTCGTAGGGCGCACGGATCGCGCCGTAACCGTTCAGGCCGGGATCGTTGTAGTGGCGGTTCGTGAAGAAGATCCGGTCGTGCCGGCCGGAAGGCGTGGTGATCATGGTGTGCGTATCGAGGTAGAAACCGAACTTGGTCTGGTCGTTCGGGAAGACGACGACCGTGCTCGAGCCCGCACCCTGCGGGCCATAGAAGACGACGCCGTCGTGCACGCCGTCGAGCCGCGGAGTCAGTCCATCCTCGAGGTACCACCCGAGCTCATTCGTGTCGGCGTTTCCGGCGATCTCGGTGATGAGAAGGGCGGGAACGCTCCGGCCGACCCAGTCCACGTCCCCGTCGTGGGCGCCCACATAGTCCGTGTGGACATTGAGCGCACCGGAGACACCGAGATAGGAGTCCACGATGTGCTGCAGATCGTGGGTAGGTCCGTCCCAGCTGGTGCCAAACGTCGCAAGAGCCGGCCCTCCGGCCAACGCCGAAGCCGGCACCAGGACCAGAGCGCAAGCGACTAGAGCGAACGCAACTCGACACAGCAGTCTCATCGGCGAATCTCCTTAGGGTACGCATACGCACGTAGAGATCGGAGTCGCCGGGGCAGCCGTGCCACCAGCGGTCTGCGCGGAAGGGGGGGGTTCACGAGGGCGCGCAGACAACTTGTTTGTGCTTTATTGAGACAAGAGAAGTCTAGCATGAGGCCGCGAATATGGCGCAAGCACTTTCCTGCCCGGTTGGCGACAAGGGGTAGGATGCTGCCACGGCGCATTGCGTTTCGCACCAATCGCATTCCGTCAGCCAGCCATGCCCCCGCGGGGGCATGCGGGCACGCCGGAGCACCCACTCGCGCGGGCGAATTGGGGCATATTACCCACCTTCCGCTCAGGCGTGGATGGCCCGCTTCGCCACCGCCAGGGCCGCCTCCCGGACCGCCTCCGGGAGCGTCGGGTGGGCGTGGACCGAGCGGGCGATGTCCTCCGCGCTCGCCCCCAGCTCCAGCGCCAGCCCCAGCTCGGCGATCAGCGTGCCGGCCTGCGGGCCCACGATGTGGGCGCCGAGGAGCCGGTCGGTCCTCGCATCGGCCACGAGCTTGACCTGGCCGTCACGCTCCCCCATCGCCTTCGCACGGCCATTGGCGAGGAACGGGAACGTCCCCACCGCCACCTCGCGCCCACCCTCCCGCGCCTCGTCCTCCCCGAGTCCCACGGAGGCCATCTCCGGCCAGGTGTAGACGACGCTCGGGATGCACGCGTAGTTCACGTGACCGGCACGGCCGGCCATGCGCTCCACGCACGCGATGCCCTCTTCCTCCGCCTTGTGAGCCAGCATCGGCCCGGCGATGACGTCACCGATCGCCCAGATGCCCGGCACGCTCGTGCTCCACCGGCCGTCCACCTCGATGCGGCCCTTCGCGTCCATGCGCACGCCCGCCTCGGCAGCGCCGAGGCCGTCCGTGCAGGGACGGCGACCGACGGCCACCAGGAGCACGTCGCAGGTCTCCTCCACGGCATCTCCGCCCGCGGCGGGAGCCACCGCGACCACCACGTGATCGCCCTCGACGCGCGCGGCCCGCGCGCAGACCCCGAAGCGGAACTTCATCCCCTGCCGCTCGAGCGAACGCTGCAGCAACTTCGTGCTGCCCGCATCCATCCCCGGGCAGATGCGGTCGAGGAACTCGATCACCCCCACCTCGGCGCCAAGGCGACGCCAGACGCTGCCGAGTTCGAGCCCGATCGCCCCCGCGCCGACCACGAGCAGGCGCTTCGGCACTTCCGGCAGGGTGAGGGCGTCGGTGGAGTGCACGATCCGTCGTCCGTCGAACGCAATGCCGGCAAGCGCCGCGGGCTTGCTGCCCGTCGCCACGAGGATGCGCGCCGTTTCCAGCATCCGCGTGCCGCCCTCTCCCGTCACCTCGACCCGCCCGGACCCTGCGAGGCGCGCGGTCCCGTGTACGCGCTCGATGCCGTTCTTCCTGAGCAGCGCCTCGACACCGCGCGTGAGGTCGCGCACCACGCCGTCCTTGCGCGCCATCATCGCCGGCAGGTCGAGCTCGACCGACGCGGCACGCACGCCGTGCGCTGCGAGATGCCGGCGCGCGAACTCGTAGTGCTCGCTCGAATCGAGCAGCGCCTTGCTCGGAATGCAGCCCACGTTGAGGCAGGTGCCCCCCGGCGAGGGGTACCTTTCGACGCACGCGGTGCGCAGCCCCAGCTGCGCGGCGCGGATCGCGGCGACGTAGCCCCCCGGGCCGGAGCCAATGACGACGAGGTCGAACGCGGTTTCGGACATGGAGCCCCCGTCACACCCCGAGCAGCATGCGCTCGGGGTCCTCGAGGCCTTCCTTGACACGAATCAGGAAGCCGACCGCCTGGGCGCCGTCGATGAGCCGGTGATCGTACGACAGCGCCACGTACATCATCGGGCGCACGACGACCTGGTCGTCCACCACCACCGCGCGTTTCTCGATCTTGTGCATTCCCAGGATGCCGCTCTGCGGCGGATTGAGGATCGGCGTCGAGAGCAGCGAACCGAAGACGCCGCCGTTGGTGATCGTGAACGTGCCGCCCGACAGCTCCTGCGGCGTCAGCGTGTTGTCGCGGGCGCGACCGGCCAGGCGCGCGATCTCGCGCTCGAGGCCCGCGAAATCCAGGTCCTCGACGTGGCGCACGACCGGCACGACCAGCCCGCGCTCCGTGCTCGCGGCGATGCCGAGGTGGATGAAGTCGTGGTAGACGATGTCCGTGCCGCGGATCTCCGCGTTCACTGCGGGCATCTCCTGCAGCGCCAGCACGGCGGCGCGCGCGAAGAAGCTCATCAGCCCCAGCCGCACGCCGTGCCGCTTCTCGAAGGCGTCCTTGAAGCGCACCCGCACGTCCATGACGCGCGACCTGTCCACTTCGTTGAACGTGGTCAGAATGGCCGCCGAGTGCTGCGCCTGCAGCAGTCGCTCGGCGATCCGTGCCCGGACGCGGGTCATGGGCACGACACGCTCCCCCGCGCCTGCCGGCTCATCGGCAGGGCCCGGCAGCGCGGCGGCGCGGGCGGCCGGCGGCGCGGCCGCGAAGGTCGCGCCCG
>CAIXRL010000361.1 GCA_903921835.1 Candidatus Eiseniibacteriota bacterium
CGCGGCTCGTGCGCGCGCGTCGGCGCGGCCGCAGCTCGTGCGCGTCCTGAACGCCACCGGCATCGTGCTGCACACCAACCTGGGGCGCGCGCCGCTCGCCGAGGAGGCGCGCCGCGCGGTCGCCGAGGTGGCCGCGGGCTACAGCTCGCTCGAGTACGACCTCGACGCCGGCAGGCGCGGCGAGCGCGGCACGGGCGTCGAGCGCTGGCTCAAGCGCCTGACCGGAGCGCCGGCGGCCGCGGTGCTCAACAACGGTGCGGGCGCGCTGCTGGTGGCGCTCTCGGCGCTGGCTTCGGGCCGCAAGGTGATCGTCTCGCGCGGCGAACTGGTGGAGATCGGCGGTTCGTTCCGCGTGCCCGAGATCATGGAGAAGAGCGGCGCGACGCTGGTCGAGGTGGGCACCACCAATCGCACGCACCTGCGCGACTACGAGCGCGCGCTCGCGGCGCACCGCGACGTCGCGGCCATCCTGCGCGTACACCGCAGCAACTTCCGCCTCCAGGGCTTCACGAAGAGTCCCGAGCCACGAGAACTGGCCGCGCTGGCGCACAGGCGCCGCGTGCTGTTCCTGGAGGACCTGGGCAGCGGTGCGCTGGTGGACCTGGCGCCGTTCGGCCTCGAGCACGAGCCCACCGTGGCGGAGTCGCTGGGCGCGGGCTGCGACGTAGTGACGTTCTCGGGTGACAAGCTGCTGGGAGGCGGGCAGGCGGGTCTCGTGCTCGGCTCGGCGAAATGCGTCGCGGCGATCCGCAGGGACCCGCTCGCGCGCGCGCTGCGGCCCGACAAGCTCGCGCTGGCGGCGCTCGAGGCGACGCTGGCGCTTTACGCCGATCCCGAACGCGCCGTGGCCGCCATCCCCGCGCTGGCGGCGCTGCGCGTCACCGACGCGGCGCTGCGCGAGCGCGCCGAGCGCCTCGCGGCCGAGTTGTGCGGCCGCGTTGCGGGGCTCGAAGCGCGCATCGCCCGCGGGCACGGCGAGGTGGGTGGCGGCGCGTTGCCGCTGCAGAAGCTGCACGGGCCGATCGTCGAGTTGTCGCACCCCGCGCTCACGGCGGCCGAGATGGAGCGTCGCGCGCGCGCGGCCAGCCCGCCGGTGATCGGCACGGTGAAGGCCAACCGCTTCCGCCTCGACCCGCGCACGCTGACCGAGACCGAGGTGGGCATGGTGGCCACCGGCCTGGCGAGGGCGTTCCAGGCGTGAGCGGCGCCCGGGTCGTCGCCACCGCAGCAGGGGAGCTGCGTGTCGCGCCGCTGACGCCCGAGGCGCTACGGGGCCTGAGCGAGCTGTTCGCCGCCGTGAACACGCTCGAACACGACGGTCGCGAGCTGCTCGCGCTGGTCATGCGGCACGGCACGCGCCGCATGCTGGGCCTGCGCACCGGCTACGGTTGGTTCGAGCGGGAGCAGGCCGGCGTCGCGCGCAAGGCCGCGCTCTACGGCCGCATGCGCCTGCCGCGCGCGCTGGCGCGCTTCCGCGAGCGCGGCTTCGAGGGCGTGCTCATGGCCGGCGCCTGCGTGCTGGAGAACGCCACCGGCCCGGTGCAGGAGGGCGAACTGGTCTTCGCGTCCGCCCGCGCGCCGCTGCCGGGCGGCATCGAGAGCCCGCCGATCGAGAGCTACGAGAAGCACTGCGGCCCGCACACGACCAACGCGCTGCTGACGTTCACCACCGACGTGAACGAGGCGTGGAAGGCCGGCGGCATCACGCAGCGCACGCTGACCGACTTCGAGCCCTGCGCGCCCGACCTGCCGCAGGTGCGCTGGTTCGCCGACCTCGTGCTGGTGGGCCGGCGCCTCGTGCTCGTGCGCCAGGAGCTCGAGGACGCCGACCCGATGCTCGGCGCCATCGTCGAGGCGGGCATCGGCGAGGTGGAGTTCACGCCATCGGTGTTCATGATCGAGGGCGACGTGGGCGAGGGCTCTGCGTAGGGCGCGTCTGCGGCCACGAATGGGTCGGTGCGGCGCGGCGGAGCGAAGACGGTGGGGGTGCGGGAGCGGTCGTGCCAGGGGCGCCGGGGGCCAGCCGCTCCCGCACCGCTTCGTTGCCTATTCCTGGTCTCTGTGATCCTGGGGTGGATTGGAGGGGCGAGTTCCGGGTGGTTTGCGATTGCGGCCGATGGACGGCCGCACCATGCTCGGTTCGGGTGCGTGGGGCGCCAGCCGGAGCTGAAACGCGGGCGCCGGCCGCGCTCGGGTGTCACCGCGGGCAGCCGTGGTAGACTTGCTCATGTTCTCGAGCAGCAGGGGGAAGATGGACTGGCGTGAGCATATCGTGAGCGACCCTGAGGTCCTCGCCGGAAAGCCAGTGGTCCGAGGGACAAGACTGGCGGTCGATTTCCTTCTCGGGCTGTTCGCCGCGGGGTGGACAGAGGCTCAAGTCCGTGAGAGCTACCCTCAGCTGACACCTGAATCCCTCCGCGCGGCGTTCGCTTTCGCGGCCGAAACCCTGGGGGAAGAGGGCTTCTACGCGCTGCGCCGCCGAGCCGTCTAATGCGGTTTCTGGCTGACGAGAATATCCCGCTCGCAAGCATTCAGGCACTGCGCGCGGGTGGTCACGACGTTCTGGCCGCGTCCGAGGCGATGGCGGGTGCGCTCGATCGCGACGTACTCGCACGGGCCGGGCGGAAGGGCGCGTGCTGATCACGTTCGACAGGGACTTTGGGGCGCTGTCCTTCAAGCAGGGGGTCTCGGCGCCCGAGGGGATCATGCTGCTTCGCTTCATCCCCGTGACTCCGCTGGAGCCGGCGGCCGTGCTCTTCGACCTCCTTGGCGATTCGCGGCTCGCCTTCCGGGGCAAGTTCACCGCCGTCGATAGGGAGCGCGTGCGCCAGCGTTCGCTGCAGACGAAGGTCGAGGGCGGCTGACCCCGCGTTGGCAGCGTAACGTCCGGGCGGGAAGGCGCATGGGACGACCGAGGAACTCCGGTTGGGCTGCACGCCGGGGCCTGCAGCCTCACCGGGGCGCACCCTGGCCAGCACCCGCAGGGATCCGGGCTCATGGCCACCAGCTCCGCGCCGTTTCGAACCCGGGGCCCGCGCCGTAGCTTCCCGTCGCGCCACCTTGCCGAATCTGAGCGGCTGAACTGCGCTCACACGTTCATGCCCGGGACTGCCCCCGAGCGGCCTCCCTTGCGTCGGGGCAGTGGCCGTCACGGCCGCGGCGGAGCAGAGGCGCGGGTGCGTGGCTCCTGGTCGGGGCTTTCCAGCGGGTTGTCCGCTGGTCTGGCAACGGCCGCACGGCCGCGCCCACGGCGCGGACCGTCAGGGCGCCGGGTCCGGACCGCCCGGCGCGGGCGGCGCGGGCTCGCCGCAGAGCAGCCACAGTCCCGCCGCCAGCACCACGGCCCCCGCTCCGATCACGGGCCACGGGATGAACTGCGCGTGCTCCAGCCCGAAGCGCCGCACGAGGCCGCCCGAGCGCGCGATCGTGACCACGATGCCGTTGTTGAGCGCGTGCACGATCATGCTCGCGGCAATGGAGCGCGTGCGCCACACGACGAACCCCAGCAGGACGCCCAGTACCACGGTGGGCAGCAGCCGGTAGATGGACGCGTGCGCGAGGCCGAAGAGCAGTCCGGTGGCGAGGATCGCCGGCCACTTGCCGAGGCGGCGGAAGCCGCCCAGCACCAGGCCGCGGAAGAACGTCTCCTCGCACACCGCCGGGGTGACGGCGATCAGCAGCCAGGCGCCCCACAGCGGGATCGGCTTGTCACCGAGCAGGAGCAGTTGCTCCATGCCCTTCGACACGGACTCCGGCGGCGGCAGCAGCCGCACCAGCAGGCCGGCCACGACCGTCCACGCCGAGATCCCGACGAGCACGGCGGCGGCGACCGCCCGCGCGGACGGCCGGCGCAGGCTCAGCACGTCGCGCATGTCGTAGCCCTTGAGGCGCACCAGCAGCACGACCGGCAGCAGGAAGAGCCCGTACTGCGTGGTCACGAGGAGGACGGGCAGCCCGAACCGCATCAGCGCCATGCTGGCGTAGAACAGCGCGACCAGGACGACCGTGAACGCGAGCAGCGAGACGCCGGGCGAGGGCCGGGCACCCGGCCTGCGGCTGAAGTCGAACACGCTACCCAGCGATTCCTTCTCGCCCAGCAGCACGGAGTTCCGCTCGAACACGTGCGCGGCGAACGCGAGGGCGATGGAGGCGTAGCAGAGCGAGCTCAGCATCACCAGGAAGAGCAGCTCTCCCGTCCACTCGCCCACGAAGACGCCCTTGATGAGCAGCGCGACGTTGACCACGGGCGCGAACGCGAGGAAGCCGTTCAGCTCGATGCCGGGCGTCATGGCGGCCATGAGCGGCACCATGAGGCCGAGCAGGATGGGGGTGAGGAAGTTCTGGCCGTCCTTGAAGTCCCTGGCAAAGGCGCCCACCGCGAGCAGCAGCGCGTTCACCATGAGCGAGAGCGGCAGCAGGATCGGGAACGCGACGAAGTAGGAGGACAGCGGCACCGATAGCTTCATGCCCGGGATCAGCGACAGCTGCGAGAACGTCAGCGCGAGGCTGGCCAGGTTCACCACGGTGGCGATGGTGCTGATCGTCCAGACGGCGAGGAACTTGCCGCCGATGATCTCCATGGCCCCCACCGGCGCGCACAGCAGCGTCTGCATGGTGCCGCGTTCCTTCTCGCCCGCGGTCATGTCGATGGCGGCGTAGAAGCCGGCCATGACGGAGAACATGATGAGCATGTAGGGCAGCAGCATGCCGAGCAGCATGCCCGACCGCCGCTGGTCGGTGGCGACGTCGGTCGTCTGGATCTCGAGCGTCGCGCTGAATCCTGCGGGCAGCGCGCGCTGGCGCTCGCGCTCCTTCCGCAGCGTCTCGCGGTACTTGCCGAGTCGTTCGCTCACGCGGTCGAGCGCCTTGCGCGAGTCCGGCCTCACCGCGTCGGAGAGCACGCTCACCACGGCGAGGTCGCCGCCGCGTACGCGTTGCTCCGAGCCGGGCCACACGATCAGCACGGCGTCCACGGTCCGGCCCAGGATCGCCCTGCGCGCCTCGAGCGCCCACGGCGTGTCGGGCGCATGCGCCCGGCGGGCGGGCGCGTCGTCGGCCTCGAGCCCGAGCGGCACGGACGGCGGCGTGGCGAAGGCGCCGGCCGCCAGCTTCGCGTGCAGCGACGGCGACGCACCGGCCCAGGGTCTCAGCTCCATGCGGCCCGGCGTCGTGAGCTGGGCGGCCATGTCGGCCGGCAGCTCGCCCCAGACCGCGACCCGCGAGGCCCGGGCCGCCTGGGCGTCGCTCTGGCGCTCCTGGAGCATGCCCATGCCGACCAGGAGCAGCGGATAGAGCAGGAGCGGCAGTCCGATCATCATGAACAGCGTGCGCCGGTCGCGCAGCGATTCGACCAGTTCCTTGCGGAAGATCGTGCCCACCATGCGCAGTCTCACGCGGCCTCCCCGTCGCGGCGCAGGCCGATGGCCTTGAAAAACGCGTCCGTCTGGTTGGGGCACCCGGAGCGCTCGAGCA
>CAIXRL010000362.1 GCA_903921835.1 Candidatus Eiseniibacteriota bacterium
CTGCGAGGAGGGCGGCGATCAGGGCACCACGGATGGCTTCACGGACTCTGGGCAAGTTTGGACCTGTTCGTTTCCCGGAGGGTGCGCGCGGCCACCTCTATTTCGGCTGGAAGTCCGCCCGCTGTCAAGCGCGATCTTTCCCAACTTTCGGTGTGCCGCGGTCGCCGGCAGGTGTGCTAGCGTCGGCGACGTGCGGCCCAACCCTTTGCACAAGCCCCTCCTGGCCATTGTCCTCGCCGCGGGTTTCCTGCTCGCGCCGCAGGCTGCCAGGTCTCTCGAGACCCCCGCCCTCCGGCCGGCGCAGCCGCCCTACTTCAGCGCGGACGTCGCCGTGACCATCGACACGCTGGCGCACCCGACGGTGAATGTCACCCTCACGGTGCCCTACGGCGAGCTGAACTGGAACAAGGTGCGCGCGGGATACGCCGCCGGGGCGGGGTTCACGGTGGAGTTCCAGCCCACCCGGGCGGACCGGCTTTATGGCGGCGCATGGGACAAGCGGCTGACCATCGAGTCCTACGCCGCGACGCGCAGCAGCCGCAACAACCTGGTCGTCGAGCGCTCGTTCGACCTGCCGCCCGGCCGGTACCACATCCGGGTGCATGTCCGCGACCTCGGTTCCGAGCGGGAGTCCGAAGCCCAGGACCAGTTCGTTCTGGAGGATTTCGCCCGCATGCCCGTGGGGTTCGCCGACCTCCAGCTGGGAGTGCTGGACTCGGCCGGCACCTGGGTGTCCGTGCCTACGCGCGTATTCGGCTACAACTCCGATCGCATGGCGGGACGGGCCATGGCGTTCGACCGGCGCGCCGGGGAGTGGCCGCGCCGGGCGAGCCTCCACTACCGGGTCCTGGACGAGCTCGGCAACGCCGTCCTGCAGGGCGACACCTCGCTCGCGTTGACTCAGCAGGCGCAGCCGCTGATCGTGCTTCCGGCACGCGGGTCGCTCTTCATCGGGGACTACACGCTCGAACTCGAACGCGTCGAGGGCAAGTCGCACTGGCGCGCCACGCGCTCGTTCGAGGTCGAGGAGAGCGGTCCGCCGCAGGGCAAGGAGTTCGAGCGGATTCTCGAGGCACTCGGCTACATCGCGCCCACCGAAGAAGTCGAGGCCATGCGAAAGCTGCCCGTCGAGCAGCGGCTGGCCGCGTGGGATCGCTTCTGGCGCCGGCGCGATCCCACCCCGGATACGCCGCGCAACGAGTTCCAGATCGAGTTCTTTCGCCGTCTCCACTACGCGGCCGACCATTTTCAGGGCTTCGGTACGGGCTGGCGCAGCGACATGGGCCGCATCTACATCCGCTACGGCCCGCCCGACACGATCGAGCAGCACCAGGCCTCGGCGACGATGGCGGCGAGCGAACTGTGGTTCTACAACCAGCCCGTGCGGCGCTTCGTGTTCGTGGACCGCGAGGGCTTCGGTCATTTTTCGCTGGCGCTACCGTCATCGGAATGACGCGCGCCACGCACGCCGTCGTCTCGCTGCCCGCGCTCGACGTGCGGCCGGCACCCGACCACCGCGCCGAGCTGACCTCGCAGTTGCTGATGGGCGAAATGGTCCGTGTGCTTCCGGCCAGGCCACGCCAGGGCTGGTGGCGTGTGCGCAACAGCGCGGACGGCTACGAGGGCTGGGTGCGCGAGTGGGGGCTTGTGCCCGCCACCGCTGCCCGGGTCGCCCGCTGGCGGACGCGCGCCAGCGCGATCGTGACCGCGCCGCTGTGTACGGCGACCGCGCGTCCGGACGGCGGGATCGCGGTCAGCCCGCTGTTCCTGGGCGGACGACTGATCCCGGGCCGGCGGCGGGGTGGCCAGCGGGCGGTGGAGCTGCCCGACGGACGCAGGGGGTGGGCGCCCGAGGAGGCGCTGCGCCTGCCCGGCGCACCGGTGCCTTCGCTCCTGGCCCGCGTGAGCTCGCTGCTGGGTTCGCCCTATCTCTGGGGAGGTCGCACGCCGGCGGGCCTCGATTGCTCCGCGTTCACGCAGCTCGTGCTCGCCGAGCAGGGCATCGCCCTGCCGCGCGACGCCGCGGAGCAGTTCGGCACCTGCGTTCCCGTGCCCGCCGGTGTGCCGATTCGCCCCGGCGACCTGGCGTTCTTCGCGGTCCGGGGAGAACGGCCGAGCCACGTCGGCGTGGCGCTGGGGGATGGCTATTTCGCCCATAGCCGCGGGATGGTATGTGTTGGTAGTGTGGTGGGGTCGGGTAATGTGTTGAAGGACAACGTGTTGTCTGGACAGTTTGTGGGCTGGTTCCGGCCCGTCCCATGGGCGGCCGAACTTCGCCCGCGGGCCTCACGCCTGGCCCTTCCTGCAGGTCCAGCCAGTTGAGAATGTAACCCCGAGTGTGATCGTCAAGCCGTTTGAGATGTCACCCGGTTCGAGTGGTCGTGGCGGTTCGCCAAGAGCGTGGATCCGGGCGGGTTCGTAGTCGATGGCCCTGGCCAGTGCGAATGGAGCGATGCTGTCGCGCAGCTCGCTGAGCCTGGCCACCCTGGGGCGGTCGCAATACGGAGCCGGGTGGGACGGCGGCACCACCCGCACGCGGGACTCCAGCATCGCCTCGTCGGACGAGCGAAGACGGCCCGGGCGTGCGAATCCCCGGCCGTGCCCTGGTGCGTCATTCTCAGGCGTACATGCCGCGCAGTTCGTGCACCTTGAGGACGCGCTGGATCGCCACCATGTAGGCGGCGATGCGCAGCGAGCACTTCTCGCGCACCACGGTGGCCAGCACGTCGGCGAAGGCGTGTTCCATCTTCTCGCGCAGCCGGATGTTGACCTCGTCCTCCATCCAGTAGAAACCCATGCGGTTCTGGACCCACTCGAAGTAGCTCACGGTGACGCCGCCCGAGTTGCACAGAATGTCGGGGATCACCCAGACGCCGCGCCCGTCCAGAATCCTGTCCGCGTCCGGGGTCGTGGGGCCATTGGCCCCCTCGGCGACGACCTTCGCCCTGACGCGCGCCGCGTTCTCGCCGGTGATCTGGTTCTCGAGTGCAGCCGGCACGAGGATATCGCAGTCGTACTCGAGGATGGACGTTCCCAGGGGCTGCCCGCCGGCGAAGCCAGCGACGCCCTTGTGGGCGGCCACGTGCGCCAGCAGCGCGGTGACGTCGAGCCCGCTGGCGTTGTGGATGGCGCCGCTGACGTCCGAGGTCGCGACGATCCTCGCGCCGCACTCGCGGGCAAGCAGGTCCGCGGCGACGCCGCCGACGTTGCCGAAGCCCTGCACCGCGACCCGTGCGCCCTCGAGCGGCATGCCGATGTGCCTGCACACCTGCTCGACGCAGATCCTCACGCCGCGACCCGTCGCCTCGCGGTGTCCGGCCGAGCCGCCCACCTCCAGCGGCTTGCCGGTGACGACCGCGTACTCGGTGCGGCGCGAATGCATGGAGAACGTGTCCATGATCCAGGCCATCTCGCGTTCGCCGGTGTTGACGTCCGGCGCCGGCACGTCGCTGTCGGGCCCGAAGACGTCCGAGAGGTCCGCGGCGTAGCGGCGCGTGAGCCGCTCGAGCTCGCGCAGCGAGAGCGTGCGGGGGTCCACCACGATGCCGCCCTTGCCGCCGCCGAACGGGATGTCGGCGACCGCGCATTTCCAGGTCATCCACGCCGCCAGGGCAGCGACGTCGTCCAGCGTCACGTCCTGGTGGAAACGGATGCCGCCCTTGGCAGGGCCACGGGCGATGGAGTGCTGCACGCGGTAGCCCGTGAAGACGCGGATGGTGCCGTCGTCCATCACCACGGGCAGGCTCTGGATGGTGGCGCGGCGCGGGCGCTTCAGCATCTCCTTGAGACCGGCATCCAGCCCGAGCCGCGCGGCCGCTTCGTCGAACTGCCGTTCGGCATTCTCAAGCGGGTTGAGTCGCGCGTTGACGCCCTCCGCTGCCATGAAGACCTCCGTGCGCGACCAGCCTTCGCGCGGCGTGTGAGAACGCGCCGCCACCGAGCAGCGGCGGAGCGAAGGGAGTGTGACGCCTGACCCGGTGCGAAGTATAGCGAGTGCTCGGGCGGGCGGACAGGACGGGGGAAGGACCGGGCAGGACCGGGCGACATGATTGCACTCGCGCGTCCCGGGGCTCGCAGGGCGCGGCGCGACCCGCCCGCGCGGCGAGGGCCCGCGGCCCTCGGGCTCATGAATCGTCCGGGCTAGCCCGGA
>CAIXRL010000363.1 GCA_903921835.1 Candidatus Eiseniibacteriota bacterium
CGTGAACACGGTCGCCAGGATCGGTACCTCGGCCGGCAGTTGCGCGCGCAGCAGGCGTACGGCTGCCAGCTGCTCCCCGAGAGCGCCGCGATCGTGCGGTACCTCGCCGATGCGATCCCAGTCCGCGGCTTCGCGCACGGGACAGGCTTCGAGCGTGGGCTTGGCGTCGGGCACGCCGCTGTAGTGATAGCGCACGCCCCACGGTTCGACGTGGTAGTGCTTCCGCGGATTGAGCTTCACCCAGTCCCAGCGGAAGCGGCGCCAGCGCTCGAGTGTGTGCGCCACCAGTTCCTCGGCGCTCGATTCACGATGGTAGACGTGCCCCCAGAAGGACATGGGGACACGATCCACCTCGTCGCCGCGCAGGGCGGCGAGTACCCGGTCACGAGAGGTCATGACCTGAAATTAGACCCCTCGCGCCTCCGCCACAAGCGGTACCGGGCGCGATCCTCGCGGGTCCGCCCGCGCCCCGGTGTCCAACCCGGAGCCCTGGGCGCGCCCCGGTCTGTGAACGTGGTCTGCGCGCCGGCGGCGATGGGGATCGACCGGCCGCCATCCCGATCGTCCTGCCGCCGCGGTTCCGGTGGGGCCGGCCGATTGCGCGGCGCCCGCCACAGGCGGGCCCGGCGGCCGCGCGTTCCCCGCTCCCGGCTCGCGGTTCATGAGTCCTCCGGGTTACCGTGTCCGCATGCGCAAGTACTCGTGGTGGCTCGTGCTGGCGGCGCTGCTCGCCGGCTGCGGTCGCGCCCCCGCAGCGCGCCGCGCCGAATCCCTGCCGCGCGTGCTGCCGCTCGAGCTGCTCGCCGACCGCGCGCCCGACGCGTCGCTGCCGCCGGCGCACCTGTCGCCTGCGCCGCCCGCGCGGCTCGAACTGCTGCGCATCGCGACGGAGCGCGAGGGTGTCGGAGCCCCACCGCCTGAAGCGGCGCCCGCGGAGCCGCCGACGTCGGCGGAGCAGGCCGAGCGCCTGCCGAGCGACGACCGGCTGCGCCCGCCGCTGCCCCGCACCCGCACGGCGCTGCGGCTCGCGGGCGGGCGTGGACGCTGGGTCGAGCTCGACGTGCGCGTCGACGAGAGCGGCGCGGTCTCGGATGCCGAGCTTGCGGGAGGGGACGCCGACTCCGCGCTCGTGCGCGCCGCGATCACCGCTGCGCGCGCGACGCGCTGGTTTCCAGCGCTCCGCGCGGGCCGCGCGGTTGCAGTCTGGAGCCGCCAGCGCTTCGAGGTCGGGCGCTGAGGGCGGCGCGCAGACAAGGCGCCGCCGCCTCCCTGCGGCCAGCCCGCGCGACGTCCTCTCTGCTCAGCGCGGCGCGGCGGGGCGTCCCCAGATGCGGCGCGTGCGTGTGATCGCGAAGCCCTCGGAGCGGTAGAGCCCGAGGGCGTTCTCGTTCTCGCCGTCCACCAGCAGCGTCACCGGCGCGGGCGTGTTCGCCTCCAGCCAGAGCACGCCCCAGCGCAGCAGTGCGCGCCCGAGCCCGAGGCCGCGCGCGGCGTGCCCGACGCCCAGCGTGCCGATCTCGCCGCGGCCCGCGTGCAGCTCGTTGCGGCAGAAGCCCACGCAGGCGCCGCCTCGGTACGCCAGGCGCAACCCGTCGGGGCGAAACGTGGGGTCGGCCACGATCGCGCGTGCGACCTCCACCCCGGACCGTACGAAGCGATAGTGCTGCGCAAACGAGTCGTTGTAGATGTCCGTCCACTCGCGCAGCATCCGCTCGCTGCCGTCGAAGTCGCGGGTCTCGATCCCCACCGGCCACCCGGGCTCGAGCCGGGCGCCGCGGGGACGCTCCATGAGCCAGAACCAGCGCTCGTGCGTGAGGCCGAGGCTGGAGGCGAACGCTTCGGCGGCATCGTTGGGGAGCCAGGCGCTGGTGGCGACGTCCGCGGGCTCGCCCGCGCGTTCGGTTTCCGCGAACGCCAGCACCGCCTCGGCGAGCCGTCGCCCGACGCCGCGCCGGCGGAAGCGCTCGAGCACGGCAACACGGATCATGAACCAGCGCCTGCCGGGGTTGTCGAGCGTCCACGCCAGTCCAAAGCCCGCGGGCTCGCCGTCCACGAACGCCAGCCTGAGTCCGCGCTGCGCGAGCCGCGGATCTTGCAACTTGTGCTCGAGTCCGAGCGGCCCCTGGAACGGGTCGAACTGGGGGCTGACCGACGGATCGGTGACCAGCGAGCGCAGCAGTTCGAGATCGGCGGGCGTCCACGGACACAGGGTGACGGTCATCGGACCAGGCTAGCCCGAAGCATTCATGAACCGCCAGCCGAGAGTGCGAGAGCCGAGAGTGCGAGAGCCGAGAGTGCGAGATGAGCGTCAGACGCAAAAAGCTCGGCCGGCCGCGCCGCAGCCGTGTTGTCCACACGATGAGGACAGCGGCCGGTCGAGCTTCGCGGTACCCACCGAAGGTGGGTCCGGATGACGTGCAGATCGCGCTCGCAGGCGGCAGGCTCATGAATGCTCCGGGCTGGTATCGCCCCGGCGGCATCGTCAATCGGGCCGAATCGGATCCGAATTCGTGCCTTTGCCGCCGGATTCCGCTATCCTCGTACACGGGAAGTCCCCGCGCAGGAACCTGCCGGACGTCGCGGCAGGCCATGCGTGTGGATCGCCCGCTGCAGCTGTACGACTCTCAGCGAAGCGGAGCTTCACGCACGCGAGCCCTGCCGGAAGATCGGGCGGGGCTCGCGTAATTCCTGCCTGGTCCTGCCTTCCGCGCCGGCCCGTCGCGGCGCGCGCCCGCGCGTTGACGCCCGCCGCGCCCGCCGCGTAGCCTGACACGTATGTCCACCATCGAGTTTGGGGCCGAGGCGTTGCACGAGCGCATCGAGCGTTTCGCCGGCCGCCGGCTGCTCGTGCTTGGCGACGTCATGCTGGATCACTATCTCTGGGGCCGCTGCGAGCGCATCTCGCCCGAGGCGCCCGTGCCCGTCGTGGACGTGCAGCGCGAGTCGAGTTCGCTGGGTGGCGCGGGCAACGTGGCGGCCAACCTCGCCGCCCTGGGCGCCGAGCCCGTGCTGGTGGGCGTGATGGGCGACGATCCGCACGCGCAGAAGATGCTCGACGCGTTCGCGGAGCGCGGCGTGGACACGCGCGCTCTGGTGCGCGACCCGGGCCGGCCGACCACCTTCAAGACGCGCATCCTGGCGCAGGGCCAGCAGGTCGTTCGCGCCGACTGGGAATCGAGCGCGGACGTGGAGGGCCAGGCGTTGCACGACGTGCTCGAGGCGCTCGCGCGCGAGGTTCCGCGCTGCGAGGTGCTGCTCATCAGCGACTACGGCAAGGGGGTGGTGACCCGGCCCGTGCTCGAGCGCGCCATGAGCCTCGCGCGTGAACGCGGCCTGCCGGTGGCCGTGGATCCCAAGGAGAGCCACATCGACGCCTACCGCGGCGCGAGCATCCTGACGCCCAACCAGCTCGAGGCCGGCTATGTCATGGGGCGTCGCATCGTCGACGAGGCGAGCCTCATGGACGTGGGCTGGGGCCTGCGCGAGCGGCTCGACGCCGAGTGCGCGCTGATCACGCGCGGGGCCGACGGCATGAGCCTGTTCGAGAAGGGCGGGCGTTACACGCACCTGCCCACCGTGGCGCGCGAGGTGTTCGACGTCACCGGCGCCGGCGATACGGTGGTGAGCGTGATCGCGCTCGCGCTGGCCGCCGGCGCGAGCTATCCCGAGGCCTGCTACCTGGCGAATCACGCCGCCGGCGTGGTCATCCGCGAGGTTGGGACCGCGAGCTGCTCGCTTGCCCAGCTCAGGGCATCGCTCATGGACGGATTCGCGTGAGCGCCGGCCCGTTCGCGCTGCCTGCCGAAGTGCGGGCGCGGCTCGACCTGTGGCGCGCCGCGGGTGACGCGATCGTGTTCACCAACGGCGTCTACGACCTGCTGCATCGCGGACACGTCGAATACCTCGAGGAGGCGCGTGCGCTCGGCGACCGGCTGGTCGTGGGCGTCAACAGCGACGCCAGCGTTCACCGGCTCAAGGGCGCCGAGCGCCCGATCCTGCCGCAGCGCGACCGCGCGGCGCTGATCGCGGCGCTGGCCTGCGTGGACATGGCGCTCGTGTTCGAGGACGACACGCCGCTCTCGCTCATCGCGGCCGTGCAGCCCGACGTGCTGGCCAAGGGCGCCGACTGGGGCGCCGACGAGATCGTGGGGCGCGAGGTGGTGGAGGCCCGCGGCGGACGCGTCGAACGCATCGCGCTGCGCGAGGGCCTGAGCACCAGCGCGATCGTTCGCCGCATCCGCGAAGGACGCAGCGCGCTCGATCCCTGGGACTGAGCGGGCCGGGCGGCGGCAGCTCGCGAAGCGGGATGGCCGTGCAGCGGGTGCGCAGGTCCCCTCGCCCCGTCCGCCCGGATGGTTCGCCGCGGGCACGGCCCGGCGCCTGGTTCTTCAGCGCGCAGCGGACAGGTTCCGCGGGCGGCGCATCGGGTGATGGCACTCGCAGAGGGCGGCGGCCCGGCGTTTGTCCAGACGCCGCGGCTGCGCACTCGCGCCCTTACGCCGCTGCCAGCGTGCCTCCCTCGAGGGTCGCATGGAACAGCCGGACGAACTCCTCGTGGAGCCGCTGCGGCGCACCTCGACCCTGCCGTGCTCCCGGCCCGGGCAGCCGTGGCGGCCCGGGCGTTTGCCCTGACGGCTGCGCGACCCGCCCGCCGCGAGCGCCTTGCCGCGGCGCGAACACCGGGTGACCGCGCAGGCGCGGTTCGCGAGCGGCGCTCGCGAATGCGGGGCAGTCCGTGATGGGGACGCTGCGCCTGCCGCGTGCGGGCTGCGGCCTGCAACCCGGCAGTCTCCCGCGAGCCGTGGCTGAGGTGGTCGCCGTGCAGACGAACACTTCGTCGCACGATGTACTCCTGGCGAAGCGACTCAAGCCATGCGATCGGGCCCGCGAAGTGGCGCTTCGGAGGGATCGTAGGGCGGCCCCATGGCGAGCTCGGTTTCCGCGAATGGGCCAAGCACCGCTTCCGCAACCATGGCCGCCATCCCGATGTCGGCAGGCTGCCCCGACGGAGAGGTCCGTCGGGGCGGCCTGCCTGCCGAACACCCGGCTTCACTCCAACACGATCACCCGCGTCACGCGCCTGTTCACGCCCTGCGTGAGGCGCACGAGGTAGAGCCCCGGCGCCAGGCGGCTGCCCGCGGCCAGGTCCACGGTGTGGCGGCCCGCTCCCAGCGAGCCCACCTCGCGCGTCACCACCTGCCGGCCACTCACGTCCACCAGCTGCAGCCACGCGCCGGCCGAAACAGGCAGCGAGAACACCACGTTCAGCCGTTCGCCGCGCGTCGGATTCGGGCGCACGCCGGCGAGTGCGAATGACAATGTTGCGTCGTCTTCCACGTCAAGAGTGCCGCCCGGTGTCAGCGACGCGAAACCACTCTCGTTGCCATTCACGTCCGCCGCGCTCAGCTTGTAGTAGCTGCCCGCCGCACCCACGTCCACATAGCCCGTGTCACTGCGCGTGGCGATCAGGTTCGCCGGCCCCGGCACGAAGCCCGCCGAGCTGCCGCGATAGACGCGGTAGTACCAGAGATCGGCCTCGCTGTTCGCACCCCAGTGCAGGTGGGTCGCGCCGCTCGCATAGGCGCCCGTGAACGGCGCAGGCAGCGCAGGCGGCAGGTTGTCCACCGAGTAGCCCGAGTCGGGGGCCGAGTTGTAGAAGACGCTCGGGGTCGCAGTAACGGCTCGCACGAAGAACGCGGCCCAGTGTGTGCCGCTGCCGTTGGAGTCCGAGAGCGTCGGCACCACGATGCTGTAGATGGTGTCGGCGCTGGCGTCCATCGAGCCCACGGCATCCCACCCCGCGATCGCGACGGCCGTCGGATCTGCGGTTCTGCCTCCATCCGCCGGACCTGGGCCGATTGCTGTCGCATGCGCGAAGGTCGCAGGAGCGGCCCCCGCATCGATGCGCCGGAAGACGCTGTAGCGGACAATCGGACTCGGCGCGCCGACGTAATCGCCCGGGCTGGGCGCGACGTAGATGCGCACCTGCCGGCCCTGGTCGCCGCGGACATCGCGCATCCGCGAGATGGTCGGGCTGAATGTCGCCGCCACCCGCTGGGTCACCGGGGAGGAGATCCTGCCCAGAAACGTCGCGGCGCCCAGGTAGACCGCGGTGAGGGAGCAGTCGCCCAGCGAGAGGCTCGAGGTGGAGAGTCTCGCCGTGCTCCCATCCAGCGTCGCAGTTCCGAGCAGCGTGGTGCCACCAAAGAACCTCACGGGTCCGGTCGGGGCCCCGTTCCAGGGATCTGGAACGGACACGGTCGCGGCCAAAGCCAGCGACGCCCCGGCCAGAGCGGGGTTGGGGGTTGACGCAAGAGAAACCGCGGAAGCCCTGAGTGCGAGCAGCACCGACACCGTGTTGGAACCTCGGTTCGCCACCGCCAGGTCGGGCCGGCCATCGCCGCTCACGTCCCCGATTGCCACCGAGTAGGGATTCGTCCCGGTCGCGAAGTCGGTCTTCGCCCCGAACCCGCCCGCGCCATTGCCCAGCAGCACCGACACCGTGCTGGAGCCGTTGTTCGCCATCGCCAGGTCGGGTCGGCCGTCGCCGTTCACGTCCCCGATCGCCACCGAGTAGGGATATGTCCCGGTCGCGAAGTCGGTCTTTGCCCCGAACCCGCCCGTGCCGTTGCCCAGCAGCACCGACACCGTGTTGGAGTTGAAGTTCGCCACCGCCAGGTCGGGCCGGCC
>CAIXRL010000364.1 GCA_903921835.1 Candidatus Eiseniibacteriota bacterium
CGGCCTGAACCTGCAGGCATCCTGCTCGGTTCGGGCGATGCGGTGAGCGGGGCAGCGAATCGGATCAGGGGCGGCCAATGACGGCCTGCCTGGCTCGGCCGATACAGGGAGCGGGGCAGCGAATCGGATCAGGAGCGGCCAATGCCGGCCCGCTCGGCTCGGCATCCTGCCTCGCTGTCGCTGCATCCAGTCGCGGCTCACGCCGTCCCTGGCTTCGCTCGCTCCTCGGACGCACCGCCGTCGCCCACCCCCGATGCCAGGAGCCTGGAGGGCGAACGGGGGGCCGCGCTCAGTCCGAGAGCAGGTACGAGAGGTCCTCGCGCGTCAGCGTACGCGCGAAGCCGTCCTCGCCGAGCACGTCGCGGGCGAGCGCGGCCTTGCGCTGCTGCAGCTCGGCGATGCGCTCCTCGACCGTGCCTTCGGCGTAGAGCCGGTACGCGACCACGGCGTGCGTCTGCCCGATGCGATGCGTGCGGTCGATCGCCTGCGCCTCGACGGCGGGGTTCCACCACGGGTCGAACAGCACGACGTGGCTCGCCGCGGTGAGGTTGAGTCCCGTCCCTCCCGCCTTCAGCGACACGAGGAACACGCACGGCTCCGGAGCGTCGGTGAACGCGCCGACCACCTTCTCGCGTTCGCGGGTCGGCGTGGCGCCGGTCAGGACGTGGAACGGCAGGTTCGCCGCCCGCATGCGGTCCGCGATCAGGTCCAGCGCGCGCACGAACTGCGAGAACACGAGCACCTTCTGACCTTCGGCGAGCAGCGGCTCGAGCAGTTCGAAAAGCGCATCGAGCTTGCCCGACCCCGCGGCGAGCTCGCCCCCGACGAGCGCCGGGTGGCAGCAGATCTGGCGCAGGCGGGTGAGCACCGAGAGGATGATGACGCGGCTCCTCGCCACGTCCTCGCGCTTCTCGACCAGCGCATCGAGCAGCTGGCGCGAGCGCGCGAGCTCGGCCAGGTACAGGCGGCGCTGCCCCGGCGTGAGCTCGCAGTCGAGGCGCTCCTCGATGCGCGCGGGCAGGTCGCGTTCGACCTGCTCCTTGAGCCGGCGCAGGAGCACGGGGCGCAGCCGCGCCGCGAGCAGCCGGCGCACGTGCGGCGGCGCGTCCGGCCGGTCGTAGCGATCCACGAAGCGGGCGCGCGGCCCGAGCAGGCCCGGGTTGACGAACGCGAGGATGCTCCACAGGTCGAGCGCGCGATTCTCGAGCGGCGTGCCGGTGAGCGCGATGCGGTGGCGCGCGCGCAGCTCGCGCGCCGCGCGGGCGACCGCGGCGTCCGGGTTCTTGATGTTCTGCGCCTCGTCGAGCACCGCCGCGCGCAGCTCCACCTCGCGCCAGTGCGCGATGTCGCGGCGCAGGAGCGCGTAGTTGGTGACGACCAGGTCGAACTCGCCCACGCGCTGCAGCTGCACGCGCCGTTCGCGGCCGCTCGCGAGCACGAGCACGCGCAACTGCGGCGTGAACCGGGCCGCCTCGCGCGCCCAGTTGTGCGCCACCGAGGCGGGGCACACGACCAGCGTGGGACCGCCCGCAGGCTCGGTGACGCGCAGGTGCTCCAGCCACGCCAGCGCCTGGACCGTCTTGCCCAGGCCCATGTCGTCGGCGAGCACCGCGCCCAGGCCGAGCGAGGACGTCCACACGAGGAAGTCGAGCCCTTCCTTCTGGTAGGGACGAAGGGTTGCGACGAGCCCCGCGGGCAGCGGCACGTGCGGGATGCCCGCGAAGCCGCCGAGCGTGTCGCGGATCCGCGCGAGCGTGGCCAGCGTCTCGGCGTCCGCACCCGCGCCGGCAAGCGCGGAGAAACTCTCCTCGCGCACCTGCGCCAGCTGCCAGAGCGACAGCTTCTGCTCGCGGCCGTCCGCCTCGAGTCCGAGATCGGCGAGCGCGATGGCGACCGCGTCGTGCGCGCCGGCGTCGTCGCGCCGCACCCAGCCGCCCGAGAGCCGCACGAACGGCTCGCGCGCCGCGCGCAGCTTCGCGAGGTCGGCGTCGGTGAGCGCGAGGCCCTCGGCCTCCCACTCCGCGCGCACGGTCAGCCAGTCCATTCCCGATGACGTCACCGTCATGCGCGTCCGCACGCGGCGGCGGCCCGCGAGCAGGTCGCGGGCGGCGCGGTTGCCGAACCACGACACGGTTCCCGGCCGCTCGCGCCACAGCGTGTCCAGCTTCTCCGCGCTGCGCGCGTTGAGCCGCAGCCACCAGCCGCGCGCCGCGTCGCTCTCGGGCGGCAGGCCGCCGGTCCCG
>CAIXRL010000365.1 GCA_903921835.1 Candidatus Eiseniibacteriota bacterium
CCGGCGGCGGCGCGAGCTGCGCGACGAACGCGCCGGCGTGCCCGGCGCGCGCCGGGGGGGCGGTCGAGGCGAGTGAGAGAACGATGAGCAACACGAGTATCTGGCGCATGGCGTGTCTCCGCGGGGCGGTGGTCCGGGGGCCGCGGGGGTGCGCACAGGCTAACGCCCGGCGGGGACGTCCCGCCATGGGCACGTGGGCGTCACCGCCGACCACGCCGGTGACGGCGCGCTCCCGCGCCACGTCCCGCCCTATCGGTCGGCGGGGCTCGTGAAGGCATCGGGCGGAACGGCATTCCGTTGGATGGCGCCACGCGCAGGCGAGGCGCCGCGCTTCGGGAGCGGTGGAGTCACGAGGGTAGACGGCCATGCAAGCCCGCGGAACTTCCGACGCGACGGCTCGCGCCCATCGGGGTCCTCGCGCAGGATCGACTCGCCGGCGAGGGGAGCGTGCGGGGGATGGGATCGCCCGGGTTGTGGTGACGGCGTTCTGCGATCGGGAACGACGGGCCAATGATGGACTTCAACGGTCTTCGCGCAGAAGCCGGCCCGCCCCAGGGAACTGCGCCTTCGCTGCCGCACGCGGGTCGGTGGGTCTCGAATGATCGAGATCGGTGGGAACTCCATCATTCGCGCGCCCTCGATAAGGCCGGGTTGTCCACAGGGGCAGCAGCCAAGTCGGTTTCAATGCCCGGGGGCGCAGCGGCAGCAGCGGTTCGCCGGCAGGTCTTTCGGCCAGCCACGGACAACGGCAATCCAGTCGCCCGGTGCTCCCGGGCGCGATCACGTTTCCCCCGGCAGCCGACTCCAACGGTCCGGTCATCTTGATGCGGTTATGTGCGATAGGTCCGAAGAAGGTGTAACCTCCCGACGCGTTGGGCATCTCAAGTTCAGAATCACGAGCAGCGGCTTCCCCCGGGCCGTAGATTCAATCTCCACTTCAACTTGTCCGGCAAGGCGAGTAGTAGCGAACGACGCACCGTCTCGCCGGGCGCAATCCTGCATTAGCCGAGGGAGATAGTCGCCATGAAGAAGTTACTCGCCATGCTCCTGTGCCTCGCCTCGACCGCATCGGTCGCGCAAGGCAGCACGAACGTCTGCGGGCACGCCGACTCAACCTGGACGAAGGCGCAATCACCGTATCTGGTCACGTGTGACCTCATGGTTGCCAGCCTCACGATCGAGCCGGGCGTGAAGGTGATCGCAACCGGGCCGTACAAGATCGAGGTCACCGGGAGGCTGACCGCGATCGGCACCGCGACCGATTCGATCACGTTCACCAGTGCCGACACGGTCGCGTCGTGGCGCGGGTTGTTCTTCAACTTCAGCAGCGCTCCCGGGACGCTGGCGTTCTGCGACATCTCCAAGTCCACCAATCACGGCGTGCTGATCGACAACAGCGACGTGACGATCCACGACTGCCTGATCCACAACAATTCAACGGCGAACGCGGCGGTCGCGCACGGCGGCGGCATCTACGTCAACAACATGCCGATCGCGCTTACCAACTGCGTGATCCGGAACAACACGGTTGGCGGAGCATATGGGGCCGGCATCTACTCGACCAAGCCGATCCGACTTGTCGGCTGCACGATCCGGAACAACTCCACGGTTAGTTTTGGCGGCGGCGTCTTCTGCGAAGACTCGGTCGAAGCTTTCAGCTCCACGATCACCCGGAATGCCGCGTCCCACGATGGCGAAGCGGGGGGAGGCGGCATCTACTCCCGCAAGAGCGTGCGGATGCACGACTCCGTGCTCCGGGGCAATACGGTCTCTTCGTACGAGAACTGGGGCGGTATCGGAAAAGGCGGAGCCATCAGGACAGAGGGCATGATCCTCCTCGAGCGCTGCCGCGTTGACAGCAACTCCGTCTCGGTCAGCGGCTATTGGGGATGCAGAGACCCATGGGGCGGAGGGCTGTACGCCGGCAATGGACTGACACTGCTCAACACGATCGTCTCCGACAACAGCGTTGGAGGTTGTACCAACTACGGGGGCGGCATCTACGTCAACGCCGGGTTGGCCACCATCCTGAACTCCACGATTGCCTACAACGGCACGTCCGGCCTGGATGCCGCGGTGAGCACGGTTAGCGTGCGCAACTCGATCCTCTTCTTCAACGCCAGCCCCAGCGGTGGGACGCAGATCGCTCCCACCGGGCTCGACGTGAAGTTCTGCGACGTGCAGGGAGGCTACGGTGCTGCCGCTGATTCGAACTTCAACGCGAACCCCAGCTTCGACACTCGGACGTCTCTGAAGATCTACAGCATTTCCCCCTGCATCGATCATGGAGACCCGGGAACGGCTTACAACGATGCATGCTTCTCGCCGTGCGGGGATCCTAACGACCCCGCTTGCATGCTCCCGTCGTACGGCGAGCCGCGAAATGATGTGGGCGTTGGCGGCGGGCCCGGAGCCTGCCCGAGCACGGTTCCCGATGTGGTCGCTCCGGTCGTGCATGTTGTGTCACCCAATGGTGGCGAGATCCTGGCCAAGGGCACCACCTTCCCATTGACCTGGACCGCGACCGACAACGTCGGCGTGCAATCGGTGGACCTCAAGCTCTCGCGCACGGGCCCCACGGGTCCGTGGGAGTTGCTTGCGTCCGGTGTGGCGAACTCAGGCACGTACAACTGGTTTGTCAACGGCGCCGCCGCAATCAACAGCGCGTACCTGCGGGTGATCGCGCGCGACTACGCCGGCAATGCTGACAGTGCAATGAGCGCCGCGGCGTTCACCCCCACGCTGGTCGAGTTGTTCCGCGCCGTACCGACTGACGCCGGAGTTCGCATCGAGTGGGAACTGAGCGATCCGGCCGCGTTCCAGTCGATCGCGCTGGAGCGTGCAGCGGCGGCGACAGGCGGGTGGGAGCCCGTGACGGCAACGCCGGTCGTGAGCGGCCGCGCCACGTCGGTGCTCGACGCCGCCGCGCCGGCGGGGCAGGAGCAGTGGTACCGGCTGAGCGGCGTGCAGCGCGACGGCCGCTCGTTCACGTTTGGGCCAATCTCCGTGAAGGCGCAGGAGGCGATTACGGCATTCGCGCTTTCGCCGCTCTCACCCAATCCCACGCGTGGCCACGCGCTTGTCACCTTCGAGATTCCTGTGCGCACGTACGTACGCCTCACGCTTGTCGACGTGCAGGGGCGTAAGGTGTCGATGCTCGCCGACGGCGTGCGCGAGCCGGGCCGCTACACGGCGGCACTCGAAGCCGGCGACCTGCGCGCAGGGATCTACTTCGTGCGCATGCAGGCGAAGGGCGTGGACCTCACCCGCCGCGTAGTGATGGTGAGATGATCGGCTGACCTTGCCCTCGCGTTCCTGCCCACAGCCGCCTCGGCGTACGTTCCCGTCGGGGCAGTCGTGGGCAGGAACGCATCGGCTTCGGCAAGTTGACCACGCCTGACGGGCAGGACAACCCCGCGCCAGCTTTCCGTCCGGGTCTCAAGCCGATGGCCCCAATAATGGAAAACGGCATGGTCTCTATCATTCCCTGCCCCACCCGCCGTCGGGCGGACGCGGGAAGACCCGGGTGCGAGGGCCGCGCCTGGCACAAACTCGGAGCGAACGCAGCCCTGAGCCGTCACGCTGATCCGTCACGCCCCCCGTGCAACGATGGGCCGGGCAGCTTCTCTCAGCGACGTGCCGGGTTCTCACAGACACGAGTCGCGAGAACAGGGTCAGAAGCCGCGGATCGCTGTGGCCGTCCACACACGAGGGCGGAGCCATAGCGGGAGGCAGCATGGCGTCATGGCTTCCCGTGACAGCGCGTCCGTTGCCGCGCGGACCGCCCCCGTACACCCGGGACGCCGGACCGGGAAGGGCGCTTCAGTGCAGCGGCACGCTTTCGAATCGCGACCGCGCCACGCCCGAGAGCCGGACCTCGTCCAGCGCGCCGACCAGCGGGTAGTAAACGGTGATGTCGGCGTTCGGGTCCATGCGCAGGTCGCCGCCGAAGGCCGTCAGGTGCCGCGGATCGAACGCACTGCCGAGCAGCAGCGGGGCCTCGCTCGGCCGGATCGGGCCGGTCGTCGTGTACTGCGCATCGAGCTGCCCGTCCAGGTAGAGCCGCACGACTTCGCCGTCCAGGCTCGCCGCGACGTGCACCCAGCGGGCGAGGGGCACGTCGGAGGTGGAGAAGAACCCGAGCACGCGGCCCGCCAGCAGCGGCTGGTAGCCGAACACCAGGCGCTGCGGGGGCGCGATGCCCACCAGCGAGCGGAACCACCCCGGCGACAGCGGCACCTCGGGCGGCGCGAGGTTGCGCCCGCTGACCCCGAAGGCCCACGTCTGCTGGTTTGGCTCCGGCGACCAGCGCGCGGCGATGACCTGCATCTCGTAGATCGCGACGCTGTCCACGCGCACCCACGCCTCGATGGTGAAGCCGGCGTGCCGCTCGAACGCGGGCGCGTACGGCACGATCACCCACGAATCCACGTCGCGCTCGAAACGCCGCGCGCTGCGGTAACGCCCGAACTCGGTGCGCGTGTCGGTCCCGGCGACCCCGTCGAGGCTCGCCGGCCCCGCGTCGGCGGCGCGGGTGCCGCCGTTTTCGTCGAATCGCCACAGCCCGATGGTGGCCGAGTCTGCGACCGGCGCGACCGGCGTCACGCGCGGCGGTTTCGGCGCCTTCGGTGTCTTCGCGGAAGACCGGCCCGCGACGAGCGCCCCCAGCAGGGCAAGCGCCAGCAGCGCGACGCGCGCCCCGCGCCTCATGGCCGTACTCCCAGCTCGCGCATGCGATTGCGCACGGCGGCGGACGACGCGTCGTCGTGAAGGGTGGCGAACAGCTCGGCCATGCGCGCGAGCGTCGCGGGGTCCTCGGTCTCGGCCACGAGCGGGCGCCACAGCTTCGCCGCGAGCGCCGTGTCGTCCGAGAGCAGGGCGACCCAGCCGAGTCCCGTCTGCGGGCGCGGGTCGGCGGGATCCCGGCGCCGCGCGCTGTCGTAGAGCATTCCAGCCTCCGTGAGCCTGCCGGTGTGCACATCGTTGTACGCGAGCAGCAGCGCCACCTCGGGATCGCCCCCCGAGAGCGGGAGCGCCCGCTCGAGCCACGGCTGCGCTTCCTCCCAGCGGCCGCGCCGCTGGGCGTCGATCGCGGCCAGCACACGGGAGCGCCAGTCGCGGGTGCTGATCTGCAGCCGCGCGCGGGCGCGGTGCACCTCGAGCGCCTCCGGGTCGCCGAGCCACTCCGGGGCGCGGCCGAAGAGCGGTCCGATCTCGTACAGCACCGCCGGATTCCCGTGGGAGACGGCGCGCACGGTGAGCCCCGGCACCGCGCTGGTGGTGGCCAGCAGCCACATGAACTGCGGCCGCGTCTCGGCCTCGGGCCACGAGAAGTAGAGCCAGCGCACGCCGTCACGGCGCGCGTCGGCCGCGAGTTGCGACAGCGAATCGGCGAACGGAAAGGCCGTCGCGGTCAGGTGCGCGACCCACGCGAAGTGCGGCTTGCGCGCGTAGACGCGTTCGCCCGCGATCAGGCGCGGGCGGGCTTCGCGCGCGACCTCGACGACCTCGAGCGGCAGCTGCGTGAGCGCGCGGCGCTGCACCTTGACGCTGGTCGCGAGCGCCGAAGCCAGCACCAGCAGCGCGAGCGCCGGCTTGAGCCAGATGCGCCGCGCGCCGGTCCCGAACACCAGCGCCAGCCGCGGCGACGTGAGCGCGAGCGCGGCGAGCGTGGCCCACGCGGGCAGCACGGCGAGCGAGTAGCGCTCGGAATGGAACGCCGGCGCGAGCGTGAGGAACAGCAGGCCCGCGGCGAGCCAC
>CAIXRL010000366.1 GCA_903921835.1 Candidatus Eiseniibacteriota bacterium
CACCGCCACCACGCGCGGTTCGAGCCCGAAGCGCTCGAAGAAGTGCGTGCGGCGCCCCAGCAGCAGCGGCGCCAGCGCGCGGCCGATGTTGCCGCAGCCGAGCAGGATCACGTCGAGGCGGCGCGTCGTGTCCTCGCCGGTGTCGAGCCGGTGCAGCCCGAACTCCGTGTGCAGCGCGCGCACAGCGTCCGCCGCGTGCGCCTCGGCCACCGCCAGCGTGATGTTGAGCTCGGAGGAACCCTGCGCGATGGCGAGCACGTTCACGCGCCGCGCGCCGAGCGCGCCGAAGACGCGCGCCGAGACGCCGGGCGTATGCGCCATGCCCAGTCCCACCACGCCGACCAGCGCGACGCCAGGTCGCACCTCGACTTCGTCCACGTCGCCGCGCGAGAGATCGGCGCGCAGCGCACGCTTGAGCGCGGACTCGGCGGCGAACGCCTCGTCACCGGGAACGGCCAGGCAGATCGAGGACTCGGAGCTGGACTGGCTGATCATGGTGACGCTGATGCCGCGCTCGGAGAGTGCCCCGAACACGCGCGCCGCCACGCCGGGAACGCCCGCCATGCCCTTGCCCTCGACCGAGAGCAGCGCCTGCGCGCGCACGGCGGTGACCGCCTTCACCGGGTGCGAGCCGGGCGTGAACGTGCCGTCCACCAGCGTGCCGGGCTCCCCGGGCGCGAACGAGTTGCGCGTGCGCACCGGGATACCCAGCCCCGCGACCGGGATCATGGTGCGCGGGTGGAGCACCTTGGCGCCGTAGAAGCTCATCTCGGCCGCTTCGCGGAAGTTGAGCTGCCGGATCACGCGCGCCTCGGGCACCACGCGCGGATCGGCCGTGAAGACGCCGCTCACGTCGGTCCAGATGGTCACCTCGTCGGCGTGCAGCGCCGCCGCGAGCAGCGTGGCCGTGAGGTCCGAGCCGCCGCGGCCCAGCGTGGTGGTGGCGCCGTCGGGCGCGCGCCCGCAGAAGCCCGTCACCACGGGGATCACGCCCTGCTCGAGCAGCGGGTTGAGCGCCGCGGCCACGGTGCGGTCCGCGATGCCGGCCAGCGCGTGCGCCTCGCCGAAGTTGCCGTCCGTCTCCAGGAACGCGTCCGCGTCCAGCGCCTGCGCCGGTGTCCCGCCCGCGCGCAGCACCGCGGCCAGCAGGCGCACGGAGAGCTTCTCGCCGCTGGCCAGCACCTGGTCGCGCGTGCGCGGCGAGACCTCACGCAGCAGGCTCGCCGCGCCGAGCAGCTCGGCGAGGCGGATCGTGGTGCCCGCGACATGGGCGCGGATCGCGTCCGCTTCGTCAGCGGCGAGCGCCAGCGAACCCAGCACCTGCTCGTGCAGCTTCTGCAGATGCTCGAGGTGATCGTGCAGCTGTTCGCGATCGCCCCGGGCTGCCGCCGCGGCCGCCGCCACCAGCTCGTCGGTGACGCCGGTCACGGCGGACGCCACCGCCACGATGTGGGTGCCGTTCGCTGCGGCCGCGCGCAGGATGCCGGCGCAGCCGCCGATGCGCGCGGCGTCGCCGACACTGGTGCCGCCGAACTTGTGGACCTCGAGACGTGGCATGGAGCCTCCGAAGCCACCATGATAGCCCGGACCGTTCGCGGACCGCGAGCCGGGGGCGCAGGCTGCGGAGTGCAGGCCGGCGTCTGGCGGCCGTCTGCGGCGGCGCGAAGTCCCGCGCGCCGTGCGAATCGCAACGTCCGCGGGCCGGAGCGCGCGGTCGCGCGGGCCGCGCAGGCTCAGCGCCCCGGCGCGAACGCCTCCCGGGCCCACGCCACCGTGGCGCGCGCGCCCGTGTCGAGCGGCGTCACCGCGTCGCCGAAACGCGCGCGGAAGCGTGCGTCGTCCACCCGGAATGGCTGCTCGAACTGGTACTGCATCTCGCGCAGCTCTCGCATCATCGGCATGAACAGTCCCATGGCCGCGAGCACGAAGCCCGGCACGCGCTCGATCGCGACGGCACGGCCGAGCGTGGCCGCGAAGCGCTCGATCATCGCGCGGCTGGACTCCGCAGGCGCCACGGGCAGCATCCACCATTGGCCGTACGCGTCATCGGGCGCTTCGCCCAGCGCCGCGAGCCCCGCCGCCACGTCGAGCGTGTAGTGGTAGGTGTGCACGATGGCCGGATCACTGAGCACCTGCGCGCTCTTGCCGGTCAGCACGCGCGGCCAGAACGCCGCGCCGAAGTACGTGCCCACGCCGCCGGGCCCGTAGAAGTCCGCCGCGCGGCCGCTTACCGCGCGCACGTCGCCGCGCCGGTGCGCCTCGAACAGCTGCGCCGCCACCCGCGCGCGCACCTCGCCCTTGCGGCTGCACGGGTTCACGGGCGTCGCCTCGTTCATCGGCGTGCCGTGCGTGTTGCCGAGCATGTAGAGGTTGTCGAGCACGACCAGCTTTGCGCCCGCGCGCCCCGCGGCGGCGGTGAGCGAGTCCATGAGCCGCGGCAGCTCGCGCGCCCAGACGCCCGCGTCGTACGCCGGGTTCATGCAGTGGTAGACCGCGCTCGCGCCGCGTGCGACCTCGGTGGCGAAGGCGGCATCGCCCGCGTCGCCGTGGCGCATCTCGACGCCTTCCGGGCCAACGCCCGCGCGGCGCACCAGGCGCACCGCGTGTCCGTGCTCGCGCAGGACGCGGGCGAGCGGCGTGCCGATCTGGCCGGCGCCGAAGACGACGTGCGTTTCGGGTGCGCTCATGGGGTGCGTCCTTTGGAGGGCGTGCGAGGGGACCTTCTGATGCCGGGGCGTGCGACAGGGGTGCGACGAACTCGCGTGGCCTGCGGTCGCGCTTGCGAGGCCGACGTGGCTGGCCGCGCGTTGCCGTTGCGCACGCGCAAGCGGCCGGGGCGGGGGCGGCTTGATTCGCACGCGGTGACCATGATGTCCACGTCCTGTCCGAGGGCGTTGAGGAACCGAATGAGCCGGTCTGAAGAGAACCTGTTCAGGCGACCCCGGAGGAGATCCGAGACACCGGGCTGGTCAATGCCGAGGATCTCCGCCGCCCGCTTCTGCGTCAGGCGGCGCGCGGAAATGGTCTGGGTGATGTGAAAGACCAGTCCAGCCTTGGCCAGCAGTACATCCGCATCGGGGAAGCCGAGATCCGCAAAAACGTTTCCGCAACTGGCCTCGACGATGATCTCGGGCCCCGTCCTGCTCCTGTTCTTCCTAGCGGGCTTGCTGGTCATGGTGTCGCTCCGCTCGTTTGAGCCGCTCCCGTATGAGCGCCAGATGGCGCCGAGGTGTCTGGATACCGCGGGTGGATTTCTTCTGGAACGTGTGGAGAACATAGATCGCCCTGATGAACCGAACCGTGTACACGGCACGATAGGTTGCTCCGTCGAAGTTCGCGGTGACCTCGAGAACTCCGGCCCCTCCGAAGCCCTGCAGAGGTCTTGCGCTGGCATCCCTCCCTCTTCGTTGCGCGGTATACAGCGCAACGCCGATGGCGTGCTGCACCTCTTCAGGGAAGCCTCGAAGGTCCGTACGGGACGATCCGATCCACTGCACGGGAGTCAACCGAACAACCTTTCGAACCATGGCAACACTGCCATATCTCCGCAAGGCAGGAATCTCCTGCTTCGTGCGGGGGCGGGACGGGTTCGCGGGGCTGTGCACCGCAGCGGCTCGGGAGGCCGCCGGGACCGGGGAGGTCCTTGCGCGACGGAAGGCAGGAGCCCGTGCGGGGCCGGTCAAGACGCGTGTATCGCGCCGCAGACGTGCGGCCCCAGCGCCCTGCCTCTAGAATGCGCGCACCATGTCCAGCGCCCCCGTGAACCGTCCCGAACGCCTCGCCATCGTCGGTACCGCCGGCCACATCGACCACGGCAAGACCGCGCTCGTGCGCCGGCTGACCGGCGTGGACACCGACCGGCTGCCCGAGGAGAAGAAGCGCGGCATCAGCATCGACCTGGGCTTCGCGCCGCTGGTGACGCCCGCGGGCGTGCGCGTCGGGCTGGTGGACGTGCCCGGTCACGAGCGCTTCGTGAAGAACATGCTCGCCGGCGTGGGCGGCATCGACCTGGTGTTGCTGGTGATCGCCGCCGACGAAGGCGTCATGCCGCAGACGCGCGAGCATCTCGCCATCGTGAAGCTGCTCGGGGTCAAGCGCGGCGTGATCGTGCTGACCAAGCGCGACCTGGTGGAAGCCGAGTGGTGCGCGCTCGTCGCGAAGGACGTCCGCGCGCTGGTGGCCGGCTGCGCGCTGGCCGACGCGACCATCGTGGAGTTCAGCGCCACCACCGGCGCCGGCCAGGAACAGTTGCTCGCCGCCATGGACGAAGCGCTCGCCTCGCTGCCTGCGCGCCCGGTGGAGGAGCCCGCGCGGCTGCCCGTGGACCGCGTGTTCACCGTGGAGGGCTTCGGTACCGTGGTGACCGGCACGCTGTGGCGCGGCACCATCCGCACGGGCGACGCGCTGCAGTTGATGCCCGGCGAGCGCGATGTGCGCGTGCGCCGCGTGCAGGTGCACGGCGAGACCGTCGAGGTGGCGCGCGCCGGCCAGCGCACCGCCGTGGCGCTGCACGGCGTGGAGAAGGAAGCCGTGGAGCGCGGCGACACGCTGCTCGCGCCTGGCTCGTTGCGCGGCTCGCGCATTCTCGACGTGCGCTTCGAGCTGCTGGGTGACGTGGCGCGCGAGTGGAAGGTGGACCAGCGCGTGCGCTTTCACCTGGGCGCGAGCGAGATCATCGGGCGGTTGGTGCTGTTCGCCGACGCGCCGCTGCACGCCGGCGAAAGCGCGCTGGGGCAGCTGCGGCTGGAGAAGGCCGCCGTCGCCGCACGCGGCGACCGGTTCGTGATCCGCACGTACTCGCCCAGCCGCACCGTGGGCGGCGGCAGCGTGATCGAGCCCGTCGCCGAGCGCCGCCGGAGAGCCGCCGCCGGCCTGGAGCAAATGGAGGTGCACGAGAGCGGTTCGCTCGAAGCGCGCCTGATCGAGAAGCTCGCCGGCATGCCGAAGATCGCCAGCACCGAGCAGCTCGCGCAGGCCGTGGGGGAGGGCGTCGCGCAGGTCGGCGAGGCGCTGGCGCGGCTCGCCGCCGAGGGCAGCGTCGCCACGCCCGGCCAGGGCCGCTGGATCGGCGATGACCGTTGGACCAGCGCCAGAGAGCGGATCGAGCACGACGTGCGCGAGTACGCCGAGGCGCACCCCGCGCGCTACGGGATCATGAAGGGCGAGCTCAAGAGCGCGCTCAAGGCCACGCTGGACGGCGGCGTGTTCGACGCCGCGTTCGCGTCGCTGGTGGCGGACGCCACCATTGAGCAGACCGGCGAGCGCGTGCGCCCCGCCGGAGTGCCGTGGGAACCGCCCGCCGAGGTCGTGCGGCTGCTGGAGGGCGTGGAAGCCGAACTCGAGGCCGCCGGCTTCCTGGTGCCCGATGTGGCGCACTGGCACAAGCGCCTCGGCCAGGCCGCCGCGGAAGTCGCCGCGCTCGGCTACTTCATGGGCCGGCTCGTGCGCGTCTCGCAGGAGCTGACGTACACCGTGGGGCAGATGACGCGACTGCGGGCCCTGCTCGACGATTGGTTCGCGTCACACGCGGCGCTTACGGTCGCGGACTTCCGCTCGTTCACCGACGCGTCCCGCAAGTACGCCGTGCCGCTGCTCGAGCACGCGGACCGCGTCGGCTGGACGGTGCGGGTGGGGGATGAGAGGCGGAAGGGGTAGGGGGGGCGCTCTTCCGACCACGACTAGCCTGCTCGCTTGAACTCCGCGTATCGCTCGCTCAAGAACTCCTCATTGGGTCGGAGCCCCTTCGACTTCGGGACGTACAGGAGATGCTGGCCGTCGAGTTCCTGCAAGCCGTGCTTGAGCATTGGCCCGTCCACCTCTCGCAGGATGTCCTCTCGAATCTCAACGACAAGTGACGGATTGATCCCGAGGATGTTCTGGTCGAATGCGGCGTGGTGGAGCTTGCACAGGGCAAGGCCATTGGAGACCCATGGTTCACCTCTTGGGTGCCCATCAGGGAGGATGTGCGCAGCTCGAGCAGCCCAGGGTGCTTGAGATTGCAGATAGCGCAGCACTCCCGGTACGCGCGCAAGACCCGCTCTCGGAAGCTCTGTTGATGAAGACGGCGCTGGGCCGTCGTTGTGACGTACAGCCTCCTAGCCTCCTTGTGGCTCTCGGCCACATCACCGGCCGCGGCCTCTCGAGAGACCTGCCGGTCATCGACGGCCACTGTGAACGCGAGCTCCTCTTGATCGTCCCCGACGATGAACACGGGGTACTCAGCGGCATACTGGCCCTTGACCAGTCCGACGAAGTAGATGAGCGGAAGCTGCATCTGCATCGCAAGACGAAGTCCACGGTTGTCACGGTGCGTGGGGTCGGTACCTCTGTACCTGTAGTTGATCAAGCCGTCGGCCCGGATCGAGTCCTCATACGGCCTTCGCTTGCCTTCTTCGATGGCGACCGTCGTGAAGCTGATCGGGAAGTCCAGTACGGCTGGCTTCCAAATCCCGGAAGGGCCAACCAAGGGCACCCGACGCCCGACATACTCAAATCCTGATTCCAGCAACTCTCTGGGCAGCGCCGACCCATGAGACTTCTTCGCCTCATCAAGGAACTGGAAGGCTCGATTGCGGACATCGGCATCTGTGGCTCGGTCCATTCCCGTGTTCCCTCTTGACTCGCCTCTCACTCCCAGGCCAGGTTGTCCGCATGTCCGCTGAGCGAATGTCCAAGGCCACCGTAGACGTTCTCGCGGCCGACCTCGAGTTGGCTTTCGCCTTCTACTGTGCTGCGTCCGAGGTCGTGGACGACTTCGAGGACTACGGGTCGCACTTGGTGGGCACCGAAACCAGCGATCACGACGAGCGGACACCGATCGGAAAGCTGCCAACCGCCCGCAACGAGATCATCGATCGCTTGCGCGAACCGCCGGCGTAGCCGCCCCCTCACATCCGCAGCAGAAACCTCCCCGCCCCTCCAATCGTCACCGCCGCCTCGACGCCCGCTGCGATCCACAGCAGCGTCTTCGCCCGCTTGCCGGCGGCCATCAGCGCCGCGACGGCGAACACGATCGCGAGCAGTGGCGAGCCGACCAGGCGGAAGAGGGCGGCCAGCGCGAACAGGCCCAACTCGGGGTGGTGACCCTTCAGATTCCCCGCCCACAGGAACAACGCGCCGCACACGGGGCCGGTGATCGCAAACGCCAGGCCGAGGTGCGACAGCACGCGCCACGCGGGTTCGCTCTTGCGGATGAACCACAGCGCCAGGCCGGTGGGCACCAGCGCGGCCACTCCGAGCGCCGTGAAAACGTACATCGCGCTGCCGAACGCGTACATGCCGCCGGAGGTGTCCACGCCGGGCTTGTTGACGGCGGCTTCGTACGCGTAGCCGGCGATCACGGCGGCGACCACCGAGAGCGCGTAGCCAATCAGTACGACAGCGACCTTCGTCATTCGATTCATGTCGTCCTCATGCGGCAAGAAGGCTCATGAGTGCGTGCGTCCGAGGAGAGCGCAGCCTTGACTCGCTTCCCCTACCTGCTCCAGTGCATCGCCATGTGCACCACGAAACGGATCACGAGTGACGCCTCGATCGCGGCGCTGGCGATGAAGAGCAGTTTGGCGAATCGGCCGCGGGCGAAGATCGCGGCGCCGGTCCAGACCAGACCCAGGAACGGTGTGGCCGTGAGTCGCAGCATGGCGAACATGGCGACCCAGCCGAGTTCGGGGTGTCGCGCCGGCAGTTGGCCGGTCTCCAGGATGAACCACGCGGACACCGGGCCCGCGGCCGACATCAGGAACCCGAGCACTGCGAGCACGGGCCATACGCCCCGGTACTGGCGCAGCGAGACGAACAGCAGGCCGGTCGGCACCAGCGCGATGGTGGCGAACGCGGCGAAGCCCAGCGTGAAGCTGCCGAACGCGTACATGCCGCCCGAAGCGGCCATGTTCGCCGCGGGGATCGAGCGATCGTAGAGGACCGAGGCGAGGACGCCGATCCCGAGGGCGAAGGCGTAGCCGCAGAGGACCATCAACACCCGCTTCCATGGCGTCAGCGTGATCTTCATGTCGTCCTCCTGCGGCCCGCCGCGTGGTGCCTCAGCGAACGGGCTTCTTCGCTCCGAGTCCGCGACCGGCCCAGGTCTGCTTCTCGAACGGAATGTGACCGGTGTCGCTGAACGTCACCAGCCGGCACGTGCCGTCGGGGCGCACGGCGATCACGGTCAGCGATGCGTTCGCAATGTCGGGGCCGTACCAGTTGCGCACGTCGGCGCCCAGGGCCTTCAGCGTCAGCCAGCGGATCACGTTGCCATGGCAGACGAGCACGTCCCACGTGTCGGCGTCGGGCGTGGGCACCAGATACTTGGCCCCCACGCTCTCCAGCGTGGCTACGCAGTGCGCGACGTCTTCGGGGCTGTGGTAGGTGGTGTACTCGGGGTGCTCGGGCGTGGGTGTGCACTCGTGGATGAGCGTGTCCACCCGGGGCGTCACGCGCATGAGCGCGCCCATGTCCTCCGCGGTCTGGCGCGCGCGCAGGAAGTCGCTGGTCACGAGCGAGCGGAACGTCACGGGCAGCGCGGCCAGGCGGGCGCCGAGCAGCTTCGCCTGCTCGTGTCCGAGCGCGTTGAGCGGGTTGGCGGTGCGCTCGTCGTCGTGGTCGTCGCGGTCGAACGCGCCGTGGCGGACCAGGTAGACGAAGTGCGTACCCCTGCTCGCGGGCTGGGCGGCTGCGGCCGGAACGTCTGCAGCCCCGGCGGCCGTCGCCGTGCATGCGGACAGTAGTGCGGCAAGAAACAGGCGCTTCATGGTGTCCTCCGCGTGCGCAACCGCCGCTACTTCATCCCCTGCACCACCGGCGCTCTCCAGCCCGCGCCCGCGCCGGCCCACGTCTGCTTCTCGAGCGGCATGTAGTCCACGGAGCTGTACATCACCAGGCGCGCGCCGCCGTCGGGGCGCACGGCGATCACGGTGATCGAGCAGTTCGCGATGTCGAACCGGGTCCAGCCCTTGGTGTCCATGCCCAGCGCCTTCGCGACCATCCAGCGGATCACGTTGCCGTGGCAGACGAGCACGTCGTGCGTGTCGGCGTCGGGCGTGGGGACGAAGTACTTCACCCACGCGGCCTCGCGGGCGGCGTCGCATTCGGCGATGTCCGCGGCCGAGTGGTTGCTCATGTAGTCGGCGCGATCGGCGGTGGACGTGCACTCGCGCAGCAGCGTGTCGCGCTCCGACTTCATGCCGAGCAGGGCGCCCGCGTCGTCCGCGGTCTGCCGGGCGCGCGTGAAGTCGCTGCTCACCAGCAGGTGGATCTTCACGGGCAGCTTCGCGAGCCGCTCGCCGAGCAGCTTCGCCTGCTCGTGCCCGAGCGCGTTGAGCCCGCTGCCGATGCGATCGTCGGTCTGCACGGTGTCGCGGTCGTAGAGGCCGTGGCGGACCAGATAGACGTAGTGCACGCCGCGCGGCCTGGGTGGCGTGGCGGCGGCGGGTGCGGCGGCATGGGCGAATGCAACGGCGCTTGCCAGCAGCGCGAGGGTCAGGATGAGGCGTTTCATGGAGTCTCTCGCGGTGGGAGTCTGTGAGCTTCCAGTACCCGGGACCATACGCCGACCACCGCGCTCTTGCCCAAGCGCCGTTTCCCGCAAGCGCCGGGGCCCCGGCGTGAACCAGGGCCCCGGGACGCTTCGTGGTATCGCCTGCAACGTCAACGCAGCACGACCATGTGCGTGGCGCTCATCTGGGCGGTCGTGAGCCGCACGAAGTACGCGCCGGGCGTGGCGTTCCTGCCCCGGGCGTCACGTCCGTCCCACACCACTCTGTGCGCGCCGGCTCCGTACATGCCGTCGGCGACGCGCCGCACCCGATGACCCGCGACGTCGAAGATCTCCAGCCGGGCGAGCCCCGCCTGCGGCAGCACGAAGCTGACGGAAGCGGCTCCCGACGTGGGATTCGGCGTCACGCTGCGGATCCCGAACGCGAGGTCGCCGGCCGTGGGATCCACGCCCAGCGTGCCCCAGTCGCAGGTCGTGGCGCACACGCGGATCGTCGCGCTGCTCCCGGCGCAATGCAGCGTGAGGCTCACGCAGCACGTCGAGCCGACGGGTGTGCCCGCCGCGCCGAGCACCAGCCACCCGGTCCAGCCAGCGGGGAGCGGATTGGGCGCCAGCGTGTGGTCCTCGTTCATCAGCACTGCGGTGAAGCCGTTGCAGACCGGATTCATGGCCCACCACGCGCCCAGCGGGGAAGTGCAGCCGCTGATCACGTGGATCCAGCTGCGCCCGCCATTGGAGTTGAGCAGAATGGTGCCGTAGTGCCGGTTCACCGTGCCGGCGCCCCCGGATCCGCTCCACGTGACGTCCGCGTTGCCGTCCCAGTGATCGTCGAGCGGACAGGCGGCGCCGGTGGGCGAGGGGCCTCCACCCGACAGCACCTTGGTCGCGGTCGGCGGCAGCGCCGTCAGCGGCACGTCGAAGAACACGTCGAAGAAGCTGGCCGGCAGGAGTGACGGGATCGTGAAGTCGCCGATCGTCCCCATCTCCGGCATGAAGGCGCCGAATTTCTGCGAGCCCATGTGGCCGGTTGCCGCCTCGGTGGGCTGCGTCAGGCTGGGGTTGAGCCAGCGGACGTGGAAGCGGACGTTGCCGGTCCCGGTCAGCGTGGTCCAGTCCACGTCCCCCGGCTGCGGGCCGACTCCACCCTGGTTGCAGTTACAGGTGATCGCGCACAGGTTGATGGCAGCGGGCACGCCGTCGCAGGAGAACGTCACCTGGAAGCAGCACGTGTCGGGCGCGGGAGTGCCCGCGAACGCACTAATGGCGATGTAGCCGGTCCAGCCCGGCGGCACCGGGTTGGGCGCGGCGGTGAAGTCCTCGTTCACCAGCGTCGCGCTGAAGCCCTGGCAGAGTCCGATGATGCTCCACGGCATGCCGGTGGTGGTGTTGCAGAGCAGTTGCCGGACGTGGATCATCGACTGGCCGTTGCCGGGGCAGACGACGATCTCACCGATGTGCTTGTTCACCTGCCCGCTGCCGGACGCGGCCGTCCACGCGAGGTCCACGTTGCCGTTCCAGTGTCGCCCATGCGGGCACGGGTCGCCGGCCGTGGGACCGCCGACCGTGGGCGGGTTCGCAGGCAACTTGGCCAGCGGCACGTCCGTGAACACGTCGAAGAAGCTCGCGGGCGCGATCGCGGGCACGACGAAGCTGCCTATGGTCCCCACGTCGGGCATGAACACGCCGAACTCCTGCGAGTTCATGGTGCCGGTCGCGGGATCCGTGGGCGCTGTCGAGCTGGGATTGGTCCAGCGCACGTGGAAGCGCACGGTGGCGCCGTCCGGCAACGTGTTCCATTCGATCGTTCCGGGCTGAGGCACCGGTCCGGTCGACCCGCAGTTGCAGGTGGTGGCGCACAGCTCTACCAGCGCGACGTTGCCTCCGCAGCCGAACTGGATCACGAAGCAGCACGAGGCGGGCACGCCGACGGTGGCGTCCGCGGTGACGCACACGTAGCCGGTCCAGCCGCCGGGCAGCGGCGAGGGTGCCGGGGTGATCCTGTCCTCCTCGAGCAACGTGACGTGGAAGCCCGGGCACAGCACGCCCACCGTCCACGTGGTCGGCGCGGCGCAACCGGTGATCATGTGAATGAGCGAGCACCCCGCGCCGGGGCACACGCGCAGCTGGCCGACGTGTCGGTGCACCTCGCCCGATCCGCCGGAGCCGCTCCAGGTGATGTCCACGTTGCCGTCCCAGTGATCGCCGGGCGGGCATGGGCCGCCCGCGCTGCCGCCGCCGGGGACGATGTTGGGAGGATTGGCCGGCAGCTCCGAGAGCGGGATCTCCACGAACACGTCGAAGAACTCATTGGGCAGGATGGCGGGGACGTCGAAAGGGCGCATCCCGCCGGCCGACGGCACGAACGCGCCAAACGCCTGCGGCGAGAGCACGCCCGTGACGGGCAGCGTGGGCGTCGCATCGGGATTGTCGAAGCGAAGGTGGAAGAGGACCGAACTGCCGCTGGTCGTCCAATCGACGTTCGATGTCAGCAGCCGGACGCTTCCAAGGGCGGTGTGCGCACAACACACCAAACCGAGTGCGAGGATCGCGACCCGGAACAGTGTCTTCGCGGAACAGATCATGACGACCTCCTCACGAGGAATGGACAATGGGAGGCGCAGTCGGGGGCGCCCGAGGGTTGGGCGCGATCGGCGACGCGTGATTCAGCGCTGAAGATATGGAGTGGAGGGCATCACTCCCTTCTCGGCGGAGCGCGCGCGGGCGCGACTTGGCGGGTTCGGCGGCCGTCGCGCTCAGGCGACGTCGAACCCTTCCGGTGTCGGAACGAGGGGCGGCCCTCGCCACGGGTCTCGGCACGGCAGGAGTATTGGCACGGTAGAGCGGCGCGAGCAAGCGGGATCTTGCGAGTTGTGGACGTGGGTCCTCAGCGAATAGAGTGTTGTGTAAGTATCCATGATCATTCGCGTTACAATGCAAGTCGGGATGGCGGTGGCGGCCACATGCGTGCCGGGTCCCGGCGGCGTGATCGCACTCCCGCCGCGGCCGCGCGGTGCTCCAGCCGGAGTGGCGTGTCTTGTCGATTCTGCGGTGCTGCGTTGGTCTGGCTCCGCTTCGCCGTTCGTGCCTGCATCATGCATGAGGTCGACCGCCATGACGCCGATTCGCTTCGCGCTTCCGGTCGCGCTGTTCGTCTTCGCCACCGCCGCCGCACCCACGCTGCCCTCGCCGCCCATCTTGCTGCCAGGTCCGCCGGGTTGGTCGGGCGCGGTCGATCATCCGTTCTTCCCGCTGCGCCCGGGCACGGTGCTCGTCTACGCGACCAAAGCCGGCGCGCACGCGGGCACCGACACGGTCTCGGTGTTGCGCGAGACGAAGACCATCATGGGCATCACCGCGCGGGTGGTGCGCGACCGCACGTACGAGCGTGGGGTGCTGGCCGAGGATTCGTTCGACTGGTACGCGCAGGACGTCGCGGGGAACGTCTGGTACCTGGGCGAGAAGACGATGGAGTACCGCGCGGGCGAGGTGGTGAGCACCGCCGGTTCGTGGGAGGCGGGCAGGAACGGCGCGCAGCCGGGCATCGTGATGTGGGCGAGGCCGAAACCGGGACCGGCGTATCGCCAGGAGTTCCGCCGCGGCGTCGCCGAGGACGAGGCGCGCGTGCTCGACGTGGGCGCGAGGACGTCTGCCGCGGGCACGCCATACGACGGCTGCGTGCTGACCGAGGAGTGGTCGCCGCTGGAGCCGGGCGTGAAAGAGCACAAGTACTACGCGCGCGGCGTCGGCATGGTGCGCATGCAGACCGCAGCCGGCCCGAGCGAGGAGATGGTCCTGGCAAAGGCGATCGCGCCGTAGCGCGCCCGGGGCGGGCGCCGCGCCGCCCGCTCCCGCGTGATAGCC
>CAIXRL010000367.1 GCA_903921835.1 Candidatus Eiseniibacteriota bacterium
ACGATCATCCGCATCGACGGCGCCGAGATCGGCCACCCCTACCACTACGAGGGCGCCTCGGGCGGGCTGTTCAGCATACTCGACACCTACATGCTCAAGAGCGCGTTCTTCTCCAGCGGCGGGTTCGGCAGCCGCTACGGTGGCGCCATGTCCGGCGTGCTCGACATCGAGACGCAGGACCCGATGAACCTGCGCACGGTCGGCGTCGGCGCCAACATCACGGGCTACAACCTCTCCGGCACGTGGGCGCTCGTCCCGGATCGCCTGTCGCTCATGGGCAGCGTGGCGCAGTCGTACCCCGACCTGCTGTTCCGGCTCTACGGCGCGAACTCCGACTACACGCAGGCGCCGTGGAGCGAGAACGGCGTCGCGAAGCTGCAGTGGCGCTACTCGCCCACGGGCAGGCTCTCGGTGTTCGGGATCGGCTCGAACGAACACCTCGGCGTGGAGGCCAACGCACTCACCGTGCGCGACGTCTATTCCTCCAACGCGAAGAACGCCTTCGGCGCGCTGCACCTGCAGGACGCGCTCTGGGGCCGCGGCGCGGTGAGGGCCAACCTCACCACGCAGCACTACCGCTCCGCGTGGACGTACTCCGCGTTCGGCGACCGGCGCGCCGAGCACGTCGCGCAGGCCGACGTGGACGTGGTGTGGCCCATCGGCACGCGGCACGAGCTCACGTTCGGCGCGATCGCGCGCCGGCGAGCGCACGAGGACTCCGGCCTGACCGCGGCCGACTCCACCGACCTTCACCCCGACGCGCCCACGCGACCGGTCTCGATCTCCGACGTCGCGCGCGAGCCGGGCCTGTATGCGGAGGACAAGCTGCGCCTGTGGGGCCCGGTCTACACCACGCTCGGCGCGCGCGTGGACCGCGACGAGGCCGCGCGCGCGTGGAACGCGGACCCGCGTGCGGCGCTCGCCTGGCGCGTCGACGAGCACCAGACGCTGCGCCTCGCCACGGGGCGCTACCACCAGTTGGCGGATCCGGCGATGCGCGACCCCGTGCACGGCAATCCCGCGCTCGCATCGCCCTACGCCGACCACGTGATTGCCGGCTACGAGTGGAAGTCGGAGTTCGGCAACGTCCGGCTCGAGGGCTACCAGAAGCGCTACCGCAGCCTCCCGCTCGTGGACCCCGTGACGTGGTACCGCGCGGCGGGCACGGGCCGGGCACTCGGCGTGGACGCCTTCGTGCAGGGCACCTACCGCTCCCTGAACGGCTGGGTGTCGTACGGCTGGCTCGACAGCCGGCGCCGCCAGCTGGACGACCCGTCCGAGGTTCCCGCGACCGGCGCCGTCAGGCACTCGCTCGCCGTGGTCGGTCAGTACCAGGTGAGCGCGCGCTGGTCGACGGGGCTGCGCTGGACGTGGACGAGCGGGCAGCCGTGGACCCCGGTCGTCGGGCGGACGTGGGACCCGGCGCGGGAGATCTGGCACCCGGTGTACGGCGAAAACGGCTCGGCGCTGATGCCCGCTTACGACCGCATGGACTTCCGGCTGCTGCGGCTGTTCTCGCTGCCGCGCATGGGCGGCGTTCGCCCCAGCAACGTCTGCGCCGCCTACCTCGAGGCCATGAACGTGCTGAACACACCCAACGTGCTCGACTACGTCTACAACTCCGACTACTCGCGCCGGTACTCGGACTTCTCTTACTTCAGCCGGCGGCTCGTGGTGGCGGGGTTCACGCTGTCATGGTAGAACGCCCCGCATGAGCGATTCCCCGCTGCGCGTCCTGATCGTGGACGACGAACCCCTGGCGCGCGCCCGCGCCCGGCGCGTGCTCGCGTCGCTGCCCGGCGTCGAGCTGGTCGGCGAGGCAGGTCACGCGACCGCGGCGCGCGAAGCAATCGCCGCGACGCGCCCGGACGTCCTGCTGCTGGACGTCCAGATGCCCGGCGAAGACGGCTTCGCCCTGCTTGCCTCGCTCGCGCCGAGGCCCGCGGTGGTGTTCGTCACCGCGTTCGACCAGTACGCCGTGCGCGCGTTCGAGGAGAACGCGGTGGACTACCTGCTCAAGCCCTACCGCGCCGAGCGGCTGGCCGCCGCGCTGCAGCGCGCCCGCGGCGAGCTGGCGCGACCCGAGGAGCTGTCGCGGCGGCTGGAG
>CAIXRL010000368.1 GCA_903921835.1 Candidatus Eiseniibacteriota bacterium
CGCCTCGTGGGACGCGCTCAGAGGTTTCGTCACGCACCATTGCCCGGAGTTGCCCGCATGAACCCACTAGGCCACAGCCAAGTTGTCAAAGCTTCACCGCTCTCAAAGATTGCCCCACCTTCGCTCTTGAGAAATGACCCACCACATTTTGCGGCGTGTGGCCTGAGCATGTCGGGATGCTCAGAAAGCGTCCCTGCTGTATCTGTCGCCGGTGGTTCACGATTGACCGTCGCGTCGGATGCCGTCAGCGCGCGTGTTCGTCTCCGGCGTGCCAGCGCGTGCGGCGCGACGTGACGCAGGCGTCCTGGCGCCGTCGCAATCCGGACTACTTCCACGCCCATCGCTTGCACGCACGCCAACTGGGCGTCGTGGCCGAGACGCCGCCTGCCCCGATGGTGGTGCCCCCACCGCTGTCGTCGCTGCCGTGGGATCTGGCGCAAGACGAGTTTGGCCTGACGGGGACGGATTTCCTGAGCCAACTGAGCCGAGTCCTCCTGATCGCCGCGCAAGACTAGTACCCCCTATCAAGTGATTGATTCCACGGGACTTGCGGGCCGACTTCCCCGAGAGGTCCCGCAAGACCAGTACCCCCCATCAACTCGTTGATTTCAGCGGACTTACGGGCCGACTTCCCCGATAGGCCGCGCAAGACCCGATCGGGGCTGTGACACAGTCGGCCTTGCGCACGAGACGCGGCTGATGGACCTCGAATTTCACCAACTCGACCTCCGCTACGCTCATTTGCGGGTCCGCCATCCGGCCCGCGAACGACGGCTGCTGGCCTCGCTGGCCGACACGGGCCAGCAGATGCCGATCGTCGTGGTGGCCGTGCCCGACGCCGCGCACGTGGTGGTCGATGGGTACAAACGGGTGCGCGGTCTCCAGCGCCTGCACCGCGACACCGTGCAGGCGGTCGTCTGGGCGATGGGGGCAGCCGAGGCCCTGATCTTCCGGCAGCTGCTCCACACCGAGGCCCCGGACAGTGCGCTTGAGCACGGCTGGGTCCTGCGCACGCTGCATGAGGATCACGGCTTGTCCTTGGAGCACTTGGCCCGCCGCTTCGATCGCAGTGTGAGCTGGGTGTCACGCCGGCTGAGTCTGGTGCGCGATCTGCCGACCGTGATCCAGCAGCACGTCCAGGAGGGCCGGATTGTGGCGCACGCGGCGATGAAGTACCTGGTGCCGTTGGCGCGCGCCAACGGCCCCGACTGTCTGCGCCTCGTGGAGGCGATCAGCGCCCACGCGCTCAGCACGCGGCAAGTCGGTCGGCTGTATCAGACCTATCTCGCGGGTCCGGCGTCCGTCCGTGAGCTGGTGACCCGTGATCCGTTACTGGTCTTGCGCGTGGAGCAGGAGCGCACGCGCGGCGGGGCCGACCCGCCGATCGCGCCGGCGGCCGCCGACGCCTTCATCCGGGATGTGGAGATCGTGGCGGCGGTGGCCCGGCGCGCGGCCGGTCGTCTGCGCGGGGGCCTCGCGCTGCCGCTCGCGGACCGGACACGCGCGTGGCGGGCGTGCTGCGAGGCCGAGGCCGATGTCCGTCAACTGCACCACCGGTGTGCCCAGGAGATCCGCGATGCTCGATCAGGCGACCCGCACGACGATTCTGGACTTACGGACGCGCGGGCTGGGGGTCCGCCAGATTGCCCGCACCCTGCAGATCTCGCGGGGCGCGGTGCGGACGGTGCTGGCGACCGGCACCCCGTCGGTGCCCCCGATTGACCGCGCGGAAAAGGCTGAACCGTACCGCGCGGAGATCCTCGAACTCCTGGCGCGCTGCAAGGGCAACCTGGTGCGCGTCCACGAAGAGCTGCTCGCGCAGGGCGCGACGCTGTCGTATCCGGCCCTGACCGGCTTCTGTCGTCGGCACGCGATCGGCCAGGCGCCCGTTCGGCCGGCGGGCCGCTACGAGTTTGGGCCCGGCCAGGAGATGCAACACGACACGTCGCCGCATCGCGCGTCGATCGGCGGGGTCGAGCAGCGGGTCGAGACGGCCTCGCTGGTCTGCTGCTACTCGCGGATGCTCTTCTTCCAGTGCTCTCCCGCGTTCAATCGCTTTCGCTGCAAGGTCTTCCTCACCGACGCCCTGGGCTATCTCGCGGGCGCGTGTGGCGTCTGCATGATCGACAACACGCATGTGGTGGTCGCCAGCGGCACCGGCGCGCGCATGGTTCCCGCGCCCGAGATGGCGGCCTTCGCCGAGCGGTTCGGTTTCGTGTTTCGCGCGCATGAGAAGGGGGATGCGAACCGCTCGGCGCGGGTGGAACGGCCGTTTCATTTCATCGAGCACAATTTCTTCGCCGGGCGCGTGTTTGCCGACCTGGCCGATCTCAATGCGCAGGCCGTGCGCTTTTGCGACACGACCAACGCGGCCGTCAAACGCCACCTGCACGCCAGTCCGCGCGAACTCTTTGCCACCGAACGCGCGCACCTGCGCCCCTTGCCGCTGTTTGTCCCGGAGGTGTACGTGCTCCATCAGCGCATCGTCGACGTCGAGGGGTACGTCCGCGTCGACGCGCATCGGTACTCGGTGCCCTATGCGCTGATCGGTCGACCGCTGGAGGTGCGCGAGACCAAAGATCGGATCGACGTCTACGCCGGACCCCGCCTCGTGGCGACGCATGCGCGGGCGCTGACCCGCACGCCGACGCGGGTCGCGCATCCGGAGCACCGCCCCCCGCGCGGCGAAGGTCCGGGGGCCCAGCGACCGTCACCCGACGAACAGGAACTCCACCGGGCGGACCCACCGCTGCCCGCCTATGCGGTGGCGCTCCAACGGCGCAGCAACGGGCGTGGCACCCTCGCGCTGCGCCGCCTGCTGGCGTTGTATCGCGAGTACCCGCGCCCCGCGTTTGTGCACGCCGTCACGCTCGCCCTGGAGTACGGCCTGTTTGATCTCCCGCGGCTGGAACGACTCACCTTGCGCCTGATCGCCAAGGAGTATTTCGTCCTCGCTCCCGAGGACGACCCGGAGGACCCGCATGACTGACGACCTCGACCAACTGCTCCGCAATCTCCATCTCACGACCATCGGCGAGGTCTTGGATGCGGAGGTCGCCCACGCCCAACAGCAACAACTCTCGTACGGCGCCTTCTTGGCCCGGCTCCTTCGAGCGCAGTATCACCATCGCCAGGAGACCGCGCTCGCCTGGCGCATCAAGCACGCCGGCTTGCCCGAGCAATGGACGATCGAGTCGTTTCCCTTCAAGCGCCAGCCCGGTGTGTCGGCGAAACAGATCCGCACCTTTGCCGAACTCGACTTCATCGGCAAGGCCGAGAACATCGTCTTCATGGGTCCGACGGGGGTGGGGAAGACCGGGCTCGCCTCTGGGCTCCTCCTCAAGGCGATTCAGAACGGCCACCGCGGCCGTTTCGTCCGCGCGCAAGATCTCTTCGACGAGATGTACGCGTCCCTCGCGGATCGCTCCACGCGGAAGCTCCTGAACATGCTGATCCGGATCGACGTCCTCCTGATCGACGAACTGGGCTTTATCAATCTGAAACCCGAGCAGACCAACATCTTCTTCAAGCTCATGGAGGAGCGGTACCGGCGACGGCCCACGCTGATCACGACCAACCTCGAGTACCCCGACTGGCACAGCTTCCTGGGCAACAAGTCGCTGGTCGAGGCGCTGCTCAGCCGCCTGCGTCACCAGTGCCACACCGTCCGCATCGACGGCCCGTCGCTGCGCGATCCCCAAGGCTGACACCCGGCGATGCGCGCAGCGGACCACACCCAAGCGATGCTGGACTGGTGGGCGGCGACCGGCGTCGATCGCGTCGACCTCGCCGTGCGTCGCGCCTCCGGCGCCATGCTGTGGCAGCGTGACCGCCCAATCGCCAGCCTGCCGCTGGCGTGGGCGCGCGCCGAGAACGCGCAGCAGGCCGACATTTATGCACGCCCCGCGCGCGGCCGGTCGTGGCCGCTCATCGTGATCGATGATGTCGCCCTCGGGCGCGCCGATGCCGTCGCACGCGAGGTCGCGGCCTTCCTCGTGGAAACCTCGCCCGCAGGCGGATGTCACGTCTGGCTGCGGTGCGACCGCGCGCTCGCGGAAGACGAACGGAGGCGCGTCCAACGGACGTGGCTCGTGAGGCTGGGCGGTGATCCCGGCTCGGTCTCGGGCGAACACCTCGGGCGGCTGGCCGGTTTCAAGAACTGGAAGCGAGGCGGCTGCTGGGTCAACGTCCGCCCGGCGGCGCCCGGCCGGCCCTGGCTGGTCGCCGACGACCCGAACACGCCCCCACGTCCGCCTTCGGCCCCCACGCGCCCGCAGGGCAAAGACGGCCGGCGCGACACCACACCATCCGGCCACGACTGGGCCTGGGTCTGTACGCGCCTGGAGCGCGGCCTCTCTCCCGACGCGATCTATGCGCAACTGGTCGACCGCGCCAGGCCCCGACGCGGCGCCGATGCGGAACGCTATGCCCAGCGCACCCTCGAACACGCGCGGCGCCACGTCGCGGACCACGGAGACCGCGCTCCGGCGCATCGCCGCACACGCTAACGCCCTGCCACCCACGCCCCCCACAGGGGAGAGAGCACAGCCGCACTCACCCACTCCCCAACCCCACGTCGCGCGCTCTCCCGATCACACCACAGAGATCGCGATCGTGTTTCGCACGTGGTCCGCTCCTGCCGAACACAGGTGGGTCAGTCTTCCGTAGCGGCGAAGCGTCGCTGGAAGGGACGCGTGAAGGGGCGCGATTGGTACGACCTGGTGTGGTTCGCCGGCCGTCACCCGGCGCTTCATC
>CAIXRL010000369.1 GCA_903921835.1 Candidatus Eiseniibacteriota bacterium
GCCGGGGACTCATTCAATGCAGGTTTGATAGTTGGATTGCTACATGAAAATTTTAGGAAAAAAGACATTTCTCAGCTTGACGAAAGTCAGTGGAGAACATTAATAAATACCGGAATCCGGTTCGCATTGGCAAATGATATGGAGGGCTGGGTGGTGTGAAGGTGGTGCAGGCGACGGCCCAACGGCAACCCTTGATGGCATTGCCCGGCGGCAGGGTCGGAGGGCTCGTTTGCGCCCGGCCCGGGCCGGTTCTAGCGTGAGAGAGTTCCCGGGGCGCCGCATCACCGCGCGGCGTCCTGTTCGCCCAACGCTTGCCGGGGGGGTGCCACCGTGCCGCTCGCAGAACGCCTGGTCCTGCTGCAGGCCGACATCACCACTCTCGACGTGGATGCGGTCGTGAACGCAGCGAACAACGCGTTGATGCCCGGCGGCGGCGTGTGCGGCGCGATTCATCGTGCCGCGGGGCCCGAGCTGGCCGAGGCCTGCGCCGAGGTCGCGCCCTGCCCGACCGGCGAGGTGCGCCTGACGCCGGGCTTCGGGTTGCGCGCGCGCTGGGTGCTGCACGCGGTGGGACCGGTGTGGCGGGGCGGCCAGCAGGGCGAGGACCGGTTGCTGGCCGCGTGCTACCGCGGCGCTCTCGCCGAGGCGGAGGCCGGCGAGCTCGAGTCGGTGGCGTTCCCCGCGATCAGCGCAGGCATCTACGCCTTCCCGCTCGAGCGCGCCGCGCGCATCGCGCTGCGCGAGATCGCGGCGGGGCTGGAACGCGCGGTGCACGTGCGGCGCGTGGTCTGTGCCTGCTTCGACGCGAACGCGCTCGTCACGTACGAATCCGTGCGCCGCGAGTTGGAACTCTGAACCACGTTCGAATGGCGGGTCATCCGGAGGTCGCCGTGCTTCGCATTCCCCTGTTCACCCGGTGGTCGGTGCTGGCGCTCGCGCTCGTGTTTGCACTCGTTTTCACGCCACGCGCGTCGGGCGCCGCCGAGGCCGACAGGATCGCGGCGCTGATCCCGGACGGTGCGGTCACGGCGGAGGTGCTGACGCCCGACTACTCGCAGCGCATGCAGGAGATCTCCCGCCGGCTCATGAACTCCGCCCAGGCCGACCCGGTGTGGTTCCAGGGTTGGATGGCGAAGCACCCGCGCGGACCGGTTCCATGGCACCCCAACCTCGGCGTCACCAAGCCCGAGTACGACCTCTACCTGCGCGAGGGGAACGCGGCGAAGTTCGCGGTGCGCACGCGCGTGCGGCTCACATTCGAGCGCAAGGGCATCGCGCGCTGCTGGACGCTGCACGGCTGGGGACTGCTCACCCCGCTCGAGGGGCTCACGATCGATCTCGACCGCGGCCACGCGGTCTCGCCCCACTGGGGTGACCTGCCGTTCTTCGGCATCGCGCAGCCGACCGATCCCGGCGTGCAGCTGCCTTGGAACTGGTACGGCGTGTGGAAGGCCACGCACGTGATCGGGGATCCGCGCAGGAACGGCCAGTCGTCCACCGCGGGCCTGCACGTCGGCCCGCTGGGAGACGGTCGCATGGTGGGGCTGTACTGGGCGACGCGCCGCCTCAATCACGGCCGCCAGCTCGCCGACGAGTTCCTGCTACTGCGCTTTCCCGCGCCCAGGCGCTGACCCCGCGATCCGGCGCTCAGCCCGGGAGCGGCCCTGCCGGCTCGCCCGCCTGCGGCGCGCGCGATGCGAACAGGTCCCATCCGGGTCCGTACTGCGCGAGGAACGCCGGGCCGTAGGCGCGCGCGGTGATCTCGATCGGCAGCAGCAGCACCGTGCCGATGTACGGGATCATCATCAGCACGAGGCCGATGCAGCAGGTCGCCACGCCCGCGACCACCAGCGTTACGCCGACGGCGATGCACACCACCGCGACGAACAGCGCGTAGGCGACGAACTCGCCGAGGTGGCTCGTGAACAGCGGCCAGAAGCGGGCCCACGCGCGGGTTGCGGTCTCGTCGTGCATGAGCATGAGGGGCACCACGAACTCGCACGTCAGGAACGAGACGAACGTCAGCAGCAGCACGAGCACGCCGGCGACCACGCCGTGGAGCACCATCACGACGAGCGGGGGCTCGAGGAACCCCTCACCGCGGAACACGGCCACGATCCCGTGCGCGAAGGGCATCGCGACGACGCCGATGGGCAGCAGCCACGTGAAGCTGAACGCGGCGTACCAGAGGAAGAGCGAACGTCCGAGGCGGCCGGACCGGCCCCACGGCTCGACGAACTCGCCCCGTCCCGTGACCACGTTTTCGAGGAACACGAAACGGGCGCGGGCGCTCACCCACGCGAGCACCAGCAGCAGGATCCCGAACGCCACCAGCCCGACCGCGATCACGAGCAGCACGACCGGTTTCTCGAGCAGCGCCAGCACGTGGTCGCGCACGGCCTGGAATGGCTGCCCGACCGCCGGCAGCGTCTCGTGCCTGAACGGCAAATGGTTGCCCCAGGTGAACAGGCCGCTGCCCGCGTGGAGCAGGTTCGCGAGGAAGGCGGCGAACCCGACGACCAGCCACCGCTCCAGGTGAAGCGGGTGAAAGAGCATTGCCTGCATGTGCTGCCACGCGCGGCGCAACGGGGTGGTGTAGGAGATCTCCACGGCTGCCTCCGGGTTCCCTTGGATCGGCCGGTGAGACCGGCCTCGCGGCAGTCTAGCGCGGAATATTCCCGGACCGCGAGCCGCC
>CAIXRL010000370.1 GCA_903921835.1 Candidatus Eiseniibacteriota bacterium
CCGGCTTTTATGGAGTGAGGAGTGGGGAGTGAGGAGCGAGGGGCGCCTCACCCTTTCGGGCGAGGCGGGCTCGGTCAGCCCTGACGGTACCGGATGAAGGACGACTGCGTGTCGAGCGCCGTGGCGACGGCGACGAACGGCAGGTTGATCGTGTCCATCGGCTTGTTGTTCAACGGGCCGTTGAGGAAGGTCATGTTGCCGATGACGCCCGGGACGAGGCTCTCGACCGTGAGGCCTGCGAGCAGATCGGCCCCTCCGCAGTTGTAGACGCCTCGGGCGTTCGACCCCATCGCGATGATGAAGTCCGCGTTGTTCTTGCCGTAGAGCGCGCCGTTCACGTACAGCGTACCGCCGACGATGCGGATCTTCGTCGAGGTGCTGTTGTTGATGCAGAGGTTCGTCGACTCCATGAACTGGTCGACCTTCGTGATGAGGTCCCAGCTATCGGCCATGACGGAGTCGGCCTGGACCTGCATGTTGGCGACGTTCGAGCTGTTCGCGAGGTCGGCGTAGGAGAAGGCCGAGGTCACGACTCCTTCGGAGACGATGGTCGAGTAGCTCGACGAGGAGTTGGCGAACACGAGCGTCGCCTCTTGCTCGGCGAAGAAGCTCGCAGGGTTCGCGGCGTCCATCTGCGAGCGCACGAACGCGAGGATGCCCGTGTCGAGGTTCTGCTGGGCGTAGGGGTTCGGCGTTGCGGCGTTCGAGACCATGACGTCGTAGAAGAGGACCTGCGAGAGCACGTCGGTCTTGAGGATGATCGTGTTCGGAACGACGCAGCCCGTACCAAGGATCGTGAAGGCCTCGTTGCCGAGGATAGGGTTGCTTCCGAGGCGCGAGAGGACCGCGCTCGCAAGGTTGCTCTCGGTCGGGATGAACGTGAACGGGGTCGTGATGGCGGTGCTGTTGCCGACGCCTTCCGCGGCGAAGATGAACGCGGTGAAGAGCTGGCCGCCGATCGTGATCTGGATGAATCGGTTGATGTACAGCGAGAAGTCGAAGCCCGCGGACGTGACCTTGGTGATGAGGTTGGTCGCGCGGTCGAGGTTCTGGCAGCCCGTGAGCGTTCCTGTCGCCGTGTTCGCGCCGCGCGTCCCGTAGAAGATGACGGGCTTGCCGATGGTGATCGAGCGCTCGATGTCGAGGATGTCGGTCGGCAGGAGGTGGTCCGACTGGATCGTGACGGTGACGACGCCCGTGTTGTACCCCGCGCCCTCCTTCCACCTTCGGCCCAGCTCACGGCCGGTCAGCAGGGGGAAGAGCGGGTCGGTGCCGATGTTCGTGTCGAGCCCCGTGTCCGCGTTGATGTACCAGGCGAGCGCGTTCGCGGTGACCGGAACGACGTCTGCGATGTTCGTCAGTACCCATCGCCGCGTGTCGGTCGTCGGACCGACAGGGACGGGAAAGCACCCGGGCGTCGCCGGACCGCCCGGCACCGAGATGACCGTCGTGCCGTCCGGCACGGGAGGGATCGGCGTGTCGGAGAGCCGGTAGTAGGAGTTGGTCGCCTCGACGTACGCGAGGCAGCCCTCGTTCAGCTCGGTGACGTCCGAGTTCGACAGCTCGCAGACCGTCGCGGCGTACAGAAACCCGGGGTACTGAAGAA
>CAIXRL010000371.1 GCA_903921835.1 Candidatus Eiseniibacteriota bacterium
AGGCGGCGGGCTCATGACTACTCCGGGCTAGCCCGGTGTCTTCATGAACCGCAAGCCGAGAGCGCGAGATGTGCGTCAGCCGCAAGAGGATCGGCCGGCCGTACCCACCTTCGGTGGGTACCCCGAAGCTCGACCGGCCGCTGTCCGCATCGTGTGGACCACACGGTTCCGGGGTACGCACCGAAGGTGGGTCCGGCCGGCCGATCTTCTTGCGGCTGACGCACATCTCGCGCTCTCGGCTCGCGGTTCATGAATCGTCCGGGCTAGGGTGATTCGCTGCGACGCGCATCGGCGGATGCGCGCTCGCCCCTCGCGCGACGCGGCGACAACCGTACACGCCGCGTACGGCGCCTCGCGCCGCTTCGGGCGCGGCTTCTCGTTCGCGCGCCCCCGGCGCGGCCGGCACGCGCTCCGCGTGCGCCGCTCACGTTGAAGACACGTTCGTCGCCGTGGTGTGCGACGCGGGTTTGTCTTGACGCCGCTCGTGCGCGCCGCGCATGTTGCGCACGCCCTGCTCCCGGGGTGCCGGAGGGAGGTGAGGAATGATGAAGCAGAGTCGCATGCTCGTGCTGTTCGCTCTGGCCGCCACGCTCGCGCTGGCCGTTGCGCCGGTGACGCGCGTCGAGGCCGCGCAGCGAAAGTCCGTCGCGACGGCCGCGTCGGCGCAACGGAAGAGCGCCGCGCTGCACCAGTTCAGCGGCACCGTCACGGCGCTCGACAAGGGCTCGCTCACCGTCGAGAAGGGCGGCGCGAAAGCGAAGAGCATGGTCTTCGCGCGCAGTCCCGAGACGAAGACCAGCGGGGAACTCGCAAAGGACGCCCGCGTCACGGTGTGGTACCGGGACGAGGACGGCCGTTCGGTCGCCCGCAAGGTCGTGGTGAAGACCGTGTCGGCGGACACCGCCCGCTGATCAGGGCGGTCGCGCACGCGGGCCGGGCGTCGCGAGGACGCCCGGCCCGCGTCGCGTTGCGGGTCAGCGCACGCGGCGCGCGAGCTGGCGCAGCTGTCCGCGCAGCGAATCGGCGAGTGCGCGCGTGTCGGCGTCGGGGCGTGCGCCGAGCGAGTCCGACAGGTCCTGCTCGAGCACCTGCAGGTGGCGCAGCCCGGCCGCGGGCCGCTCGGCCCGCTCGTAGAGCTGCGCGAACTCGCGGTGCGCCTGTTCGTCCAGCGGGTCGATCCGCACCCGCCGCCACGCGAACTCGAATGCCGCCGACAGGTTGCCCGCGACCTCGTGCCAGCGCACCAGGTCGCGCAGCGCGGCGTCGCACTCCGCGGTGATGCGCTCGCGCGAGGCGATCGACCAATCGTACCCGACGCCCGGCAGCAGCGGCGCCGAGGCGATCCCGACCGCGCGCTCGAGGTGCAGGGCCTGCTCGGCGCCCGTGGAGGTGCGCGCGTCGTGCAGCGCCTGTTCGAAATCCCCGACGTCCGTCGTGAGCAGGTTGCGCTCGAGCCACACGGTTTCGCGGCTGGCGAACACGAACTCGCAGTCTTTCGGCGCCTCGAGCCGGCGCCGCAGCTCCGAGAGGGACTGGCTGAGGTTCTGGCGACCCGCATGCGGATCGGCGCCCGGCCAGAGCATGCTGACGAGCTCGTCCCGGCGATGCGGACGAGGATTGAGAGCAAGCCGCGCAAGCAGAGTTGCCGCTCTTCTCGTGCGGAACTCCGTCACGAGCACGCGCTCGCGGCGCGCGCGAACACCCCCCAGCAGTTCGATGCGCCACGGCGTCGCTCGCGCGGGTTCACTGGACGTGACGGGAAGGCGGGTGGCCATGGTCCGTGGATCATAGCGCCGTCTCGCAACCACTTCGCCGCGCGCGGCGCAGGGCGCGCGGCGCGCGGGCTGATCGCCGCGCCCAATGCGGTCGCGACGCATACCGGCCGTACACCACCGGGATAACACGCGGCGGCGCGCGGGTCCCGCTCAGCTCACGGCCGGCGCCCGGCGCTGCTCCTTCTTCAGCTGCGCATACCGCCAGTAGGTGTAGACGACGGGGATGATCTCGAGCGTCAGGAAGGCGGACGTGAACAGGCCGCCGACCATCGGGGCGGCGACGCGCTTCATCACGTCGGCGCCGGCGCCCTGCGACCACAGCAACGGCACGAGGCCGATCATCATGGTCGCGACGGTCATCAGCTTGGGCCGCACGCGTTGCACCGAACCTTCGAGCGTCGCCTCCACGATGTCGTCGAGCGTGCGAATGCGACCTTCGGCCTTGAACCTGTGGTAGGAACTGTCGCAGTACACGACCATCACGACGCCCGTCTGTGCCGCGAGGCCCACCAGGGCGATGATCCCGACCCAGGCGGCGGTGGACAGGTTGTAGTGCAGGATGGCCATGAGCCAGATGCTGCCCACCAGCGCGAACGGCACCGAAGCCAGGACGATCAGCGCCTCGGTCAGGTTGCCGAAGTTCATGTAGAGCAGCAGCAGCACGATCAGGAGCGTCAGCGGCACCAGCACGCGCATGCGCGCCTGCATCTGCTGCAGCAGTTCGTACTGCCCCGTCCACTTGAGCGAGTAGCCGGCCGGGAGCCTGACCTGCTTCTCCACGGCCTTCTTCGCCCCGTCCACGTACGAACCGATGTCCTTCTTCGCGGCGTCCATGTCCACGTACACGTAGCCGGTGAGCATGCCGGCCTCGTCCCGGATCATGGGCGGGCCGGTCACGATGCGGATGTCGGCGACCTGCCCGAGCGGCACGTGGGCGCCGCCGGGCTCCGCCCAGAGCCCGCCGCCCGAAGGCGCCGGGGAAGCTGGCGGCAGGACGTTGCCCTGCCCCTCGCCTCCCATTCCGGCCGAACCGCCCGGCCCTCCCCCCGCCTGGCCGCCCATGCCCGCGCCGGGGCTCCTGTCTCCCTGCGAGCCTCCCATCGCCTGGGCCAGGTAGTCCTCGCCGGCGTCGGAGACTCCCGCGGAGGCGAGCAGCACCGGGGCAGCCTGCGGCACCGCGCCCATTCCACCTCCCGCGCCCGGGGACGGCGACGCTCCGCGCGCGCCGTGCAGCGGCACGAGCACGTGCTTCAGGTGCTCGACGTCCTGGCGCAGCTCGTTCGGATAGCGCACGTTGATGCTGAAGCGATTGCGACCCTCGACAGCGACCTCGATGGGCTGGCCGCCCACCGCGGCCTCGATGACGTCCTGCACCTCTCCCAGCGTCAGGCCGTAACGCGCGAGCGCCTCGCGGTCCGGGATGATGTCCACGTAGAACCCGCCGGTGCTGCGATCGGAATAGACGCTGCGCGTGTTGGGCACCGCGGAGATCGTGTGTTCGAGGTCCATTCCGATCCGCTCGATCGTGTCCAGGCTCGCCCCGAATATCTTGACGCCGATCGGCGTGCGAATGCCGGTCGAGAGCATGTCGATGCGCGTCTTGATCGGCATGGTCCACGCGTTGGTCCAGCCGGGCATCTGCACGGTGCGATTGAGCTCGTCGGTCAGTTCCTGCCACGTGATGCGATGCCGGTCCGGCCAGAACGGCTGGAACACCGGCCTGAGCCATCCGGGCGCCCATCCGGAGTACCAGCGCCGGTCCTCGAGCATGCGCCACTGCTCGCGGGGCTTGAGCTGCACGACCGTCTCGACCATCGAGAGTGGCGCCGGATCGGTGGGCGTCTCCGAGCGTCCCGCCTTGCCGAACACCGTTTCCACCTCCGGCACCGCCTTGATCAGCCGGTCCTGCACCTGCACGTAGCGCTTCGCCTCCTCGATCGAGATGTTCGGGAACGTGGTCGGCATGTAGAGCATGTCGCCCTCGTTGAGCGGCGGCATGAACTCGTTGCCGAGCCTCAGCGCGATCGGCGCCGTGGCGAGCACCGCCGCGAGGCCGATCGCGAGGGTCGTCTTCGGGTTCTTGAGCGCCACCCACGCGAACGGCCGGTACACGGCGATCATCGCGCGGGAAACGGGATGATCCTTCTCGTGCTTGATCTTGCCGCGGATGAACAGCGCCATCAGTGCCGGCGAGAGCGTGATCGAGACCAGCGCCGCGAACGCCATGCAGAACGTCTTGGTGAACGCGAGCGGCTTGAACAGCCGCCCCGCCTGGCCGTTGAGCCCGAAGATGGGCAGGAACGCCACGGTGATGATCAGGAGCGAAAAGAAGATCGGCGGTCCGACCTCCTTCGCCGCCGCGATCAGCACCTGCTGGCGATCGGTCCCGGGAGGCGCGGTCTCGAGGTGCTTGTGCGCGTTCTCCACCAGCACGATCGCGGCGTCCACCATGGCGCCGATCGCGATCGCGATGCCGCCCAGGCTCATGATGTTCGAGTTGATCCCCAGGAAGTACATGGGCACGAACGCGAGACCGACGGCGACAGGCAGCGAGAGCACCGGCACCAGCGTGCTGCGAAAATGCAGCAGGAAGACGAAGATGATCAGGCTCACCACGATCGCTTCCTCGAACAGCGTGTGCCGGAGCGTGTCGATCGCGCGCTCGATGAGACCCGAGCGGTCGTACACGATCTTCACGTCGACGCCCGGGGGAAACGTCGGCCGAAGCTCCGCGAGCCTGTGCTTCACGCGCTCGATCACGCGCAGCGCGTTCTCGCCGTAGCGCATCACGATCGTGCCGCCGACCGCCTCGCCCTCGCCGTCCAGTTCGCTCACTCCGCGACGGATGTCGGGCCCGAACGTGACCTTGCCCACGTCCCCCACCCGGATGGGCGTGCCCGTGCGCCGGTCCGAACCCAGCGCCACCTTGCGCAGGTCGTCGAGATCCTTCACGTAACCGCGGCCGCGCACGAAGTACTCGCGGCCCGACATCTCGATCACGCGCCCGCCGACGTCGGAGTTGCTGCGCCGGATCGCCCCCGTGACGTCGGCGAGCGAAAGACCGTAGGCGTGCAGCTTCCCGGGATCGACCTCGACCTGGTACTGCTTCTGGTAGCCGCCCACCGAGGCCACCTCGGCCACGCCGGGGACGCTGGCCAACGCGTAGCGCAGGTTGAAGTCCTGGAAGGTCCGGAGCTCGGACAGGTCGTTGCGGCCCGACTTGTCCACGAGCGCGTACTGGAACACCCAGCCCACCGACGTCGCGTCGGGGCCCAGCACCGGGGTCACGCCCTGCGGCAGGCGCGAGCGGATGCTGCTCATGTATTCGAGCACGCGGCTGCGCGCCCAGTAGAGGTTCGTGCCCTCCTTGAAGACCACGTACACGAAGCTCATCCCGAACATGGACTGCCCGCGTACGGCCTCGACCTGCGGGGCGCCCAGCAGGGACGACACGATGGGATAGGTGACCTGGTCCTCGATCAGGTCGGGGCTGCGCCCCATCCACTCGGTGAACACGATGACCTGCGGATCCGAGAGGTCCGGAATCGCGTCCAGCGGAACGCTCCTGACGGCGACGATCGACCCGACCACCACGAACGCCGTGAAGACGAACACCAGCGCCCTGTGGGTCGCGCAATACTCGATGACGCGGCCGATCACTTCGCACCCCCCCCCGGGTGTGCCGTCCCGGCGGCGCCGGGCACGCCGGCGGCTCGCGGCTGTGCGCCCATGCCGGCAATCGCGGCCTTGAGGCGGCTTTCGGAATCGATCAGGAACGACGCACTCGAGACGACCGTGTCGCCCTCGGCAACGCCCCTGAGGATCTGGACGCGATCCCCATCGGGCATGCCGGTCCACACCATCCGCGGCTCGAAGTGTCCGCCCTCGTGCGCGACGAAGACGTACGAGTGCTCGCCGGCGTTGACGACGGCTTCCGCCGGGACCGCGAGCGAGCGGACTCCGCGCGCCGACACCCGGACCTGTCCGTACATCCCGGGCCGCAGGGCGCCCTCGGCGTTCGGGAGCGCCAGGCGGACCTTCAGCGTTCGCGTCTCCGTCGAGACCGTCGGATAGACGAACTCGATGCGCCCATCGAACGTTCGTCCGGGCAGGGCGTCCGACGTGAAGCGCGCGTTGTCCCCGACGTGGACCCGCGTCATGTCCATCTCGTAGAGATCCGCCATCACCCACACGCGCGACAGGTCCGCCACGGTGAGCAGCGGCGTGTCCGCGCCGACGTACTGGCCGTCGACGACGCCCCGCTCGAGCACGGTGCCGCTCACGGGCGAGCGCAGCACCAGCTGCGTCGACGCCTTGCCTTCACGGTCGAGCCGGCGGATCTCCTCCTCCGGCACGCCGAGCAGACCCAGTCGCTCGCCTCCCGAGGGATTCGACATGGCGTGGGCGGAGTCCGCCGCGTGGTCCATCCCGCCCTTGTCGATCAGGTACTCCTGCTCGCTCTGGAACAGCTCCGGGCTGTAGATGGACATCAGCGGCTGGCCCGCACTCACGCGGACGCCGGTCTCGTTGACGTGGAGCTGGCGGATCCACCCCGACACGCGAATCTGGACGCGCCGCAGCCGCGACTCGTCCGGGGTGACGAACCCGACCAGGTCGAGCTGCCCGCCCAGCGTCGAGCGCTCGACACGTGCCGTGCGCACGCCGATCAACTGCACGCGATCGGGCATGATGTCCACCGCGGCGAGCCCCGGGACGTCGCCCTGCGGGCCGGCCCCCGCTTGCTTCTCGTCCGAGTAGACGGGCGTGTAGTCCATGCCCATCTCGTCCTTCATCGGGACCGGAGAGGTGACCGTCGGGTTCATGGGGTTGCGGTAGTGGAGGATCCGTCGCGGACCCGGCGACCCGGCCGCGGAGGCATGCGCCTGGACCTGCACCAGCGTCATGCCGCAGATCGGACACTCGCCCGGCTTGTCCGAGGTGTAGGCGGGATGCATCGGGCACTGCCAGACCGCCTTCGCCGACGCCTCTTTCGCGAGCGGAGCGGACCGCATGGACATCACGTAGCTCGCGATGCTGACGACGGCCAGCACGAGCAGGAAGGCGAACAGCGCCCAGCGCAGGAGGTTCATGAAGCGCGCCCCCGGCGGGGGCGGGTGGACCGGCGAGGGCGGCGGGGCTGCGGCCGGTCCGGGGATCGCGCCGCCGCGCGGCGGGTTCGGGTCGTTCGCGGTCATCGTGCGCTCCACTTGATCTCGGGCAGGGACAGGCCGAACAGGTCTCCGCGGGCGGTGATGGCGAGCAGTCTCGCCTCGGTGCGTGCGAGCTCCTGGCGGGCGCGCACGAGCGCAATGTCCTCGCCGTAGAGCGCGTGCGTCGCCTCGAACACGCGCCATAGGTCGCCCGCCCCCGCGTTGTACGAGCTCCACGATGCGGCGACCGCGCGTTGCTGCGTGGCGACGACGGTGTCGGCCAGCAGGGCCACCGCGCGCTGGTCCGCGCGCGCGGTGGCGTGCAGGCTGCGCGCCTGGCGGTCCAGCTCCAGCGTCGCGGCGCGCAGGTCGCTCTCGGCCGCGCGGGCCATCGCGTCCATCTCGGCGCCCATCGGCAGCTCACGCTGCCCCGCGAACACGGGCAGCATGAGACCTGCCGTCGCGGTCCACATGTTGTCCTGCGCGAGCCCCATGACGGGCTGGCGGATGCCGTACGACAGGCCCAGCTGCAGGTCGGGCCACATCATCCGGCGCGCGGCCCGCGCGGCCAGCCGGTAGCGCTCGGCCTGCGCGCGCAGCTCCCGCAGCCGTGGATGGTTCCCGTTCACGCCCGCGATGATCGAGGAGACATCCTCGTTCAGCGCGGGCGCCGGCGGGGACTCGAGCGAATCCGCCAGGGCTGCGCCCTCCCGGCCCATCAACGCCGCGAGCTGGGCGCGCGCGCCTCCGGCTTCCGCCTCGAAGGCCTCGAGATCGGCAAGCGTTCGCGCCTGCTCCGCTTCCGCGCGCAGCACGTCGTCCAGCCGGCCGTTTCCCGCCTCGTAGCGCACCCGGGCGGAGCGGACGAGCTGGCCCATCGCCCCGCGGTGGGCGAGGCTCGAACGTGCGAGCTGGCCGGCGTAGTAGGCGTCTGCGTAGGCCTCCCACGCCATGGCGAACAGCTCGTAGCCCGCCATCTCCAGCCCCGCACCCTCGGCCTGCGCCGCGGCACTCGCGGAGCGCCGGCTGAGGCGGTTCGCTCCGGAGAGCGGCACGCGCTGTTCGACTCCGACCATCTTCATGGTCATGGGATCCATGTCGAAACGCCCGCCGGCCGGCACGTTGATGGCCCCAAGCTCGACCATCGGGTTCTGCCACGCGCCCGCGGGTGCGACGCGGCTGCGAGCGGCCTCGACCATCTCGCGCCGGCCGGCCAGCGTCGGGTTGGCCGCCGCCACTTCACGCAGCGCAGCCTGGAGATCCAGCGCCATCGCTGCGTGAGGCGCCACGGCCAGCAGCGTGGCCATGGCGACGACTGCGCGCCGCGTGGCCATTCTCGTGAGTGGACCGCCGGCGGTGCGGGCGGCGAGCGTCCGCGCGCGGGAGCTGGCCGCGCCTGCGAGCCGTGCGAGCGCCGCCGCGAGAACGCGCCCGCGGGGCGTGGAGACGTGGAACATGGCTGGCCCTCGAATCGCCAATGCCGGGCGCTGGAATGCGGCCGGACGTACCGATGCCCGAACGTCCACTCTGGACGCGGGCGCATGGTAACGCGTAGGCGAACCGCCCGTACGCGTCAGGCGAGCGGAGGCGCTCGGGTGCCGGCCGCGGAGCGCGGCGGCCAGGCGGGCGGCGAGGCGGTATCGCCGGGCCGCGTGTGCGTCGCCGTGACAACAGGCGCGGCGAGCGGAGACTGCACGACCGCGAGCAGCGCGAGCGCAGCGTGCGCATCCCGCGCCGCGGGCCGGTCGAGCTCGGGCGCGTGCGGCAGCGCGATCGCGATGCAGCACGGCCGGCCGCACTCGTGCGCCGGCGAGTGCGGGGACTTCGCGGCCCTGTTCGCCGCGGCCGCACAGCAGGGGTGCAGCGCGTGGCCCGCCTTCGGGGCGCACTCCACGAGCAGGCACAGCTGGCTGCCGAACATCAGCGCCAGCAGTGACACGATCGAGACGACGCGGAAGTACGTGCGCACGGGAGTCCTCGGATGCCGTCGCCGCGGGATCGTCCCGCGGCGCGGTGCAGGCACCAGCGTATCGTCCGCCGGGGCGGAAGCGTGTCAGGACCGCGACAGGTCTTCGCGGAGGTCATCGGCCGGAGCGGAGCGCGGCTGCACGCCCCGGGCGCCGGGCCGCTCCGGGCCCCGGAAAGCCGCGGGGGCGCGGCCGCTGCCGGCCCC